>NZ_SOFW01000039.1:0-191400 GCF_004402315.1 Cryobacterium sp. TMT1-3 | reverse complement strand
CGCCCCCACCCCGGCTCCCGCTCCGGCACCCACACCGGCCCCGCCCACCAGCGGCACCCCGACGACGACCAACACCGGCGTTCCAAGCGGCACCGTGCTCAAGGTCGTCAACGGTGACATCAATGTCACCACGCCAGGCACCGTGCTGAGCGGCCTGGACATTCGCGGGCTGGTCAAAATCCAGGCCGCCAACGTCACCATCAAGAACTCGATCATTCGTGGTCGCACCATGAACGGCCCCGGCGCCCTCATCAACAACCTCGGCGGATTCAGCAACCTCGTCGTGACCGACACCGAACTGTCGCCGACGGTGGCGTCGCCCCACGCCAACGGCATCTACGGCTACAACTTCACCGCCACCCGCCTAGACATTAACAATGTCATCGACGGAATTCACGTCACCGGCAGCAACGTGCTCATCCAGAACAGCTGGATCCACGACCACATGCACTACCTCAAGGACCCGAACCAGGGCGGATCGCCCAGCCACGACGACTCCATCCAGGTGCAGAGCGGCAACAACGTCAAGGTCACCGGCAACCGCCTGACCGACTCGCACAGCGCCGCCGTACAGATCACCCAGGACCGCGGAGTGGTGTCCAACTTCGTTTACACCAACAACTACGCCAACAACGGCGCCTGCACCGTCAACATCGCCGAAAAAGCCTACGGTCCGCTCAAGGGCACGATCATTAAAGACAACAATTTCGGTCGAGATACCAAGGTCGCCAACTGCGCAGTGATCGCCAAGACCACGACCATGATTGACTTCCAACGCAACTACTACAGCGACAACACCGCGGTCGTCATCAAGAAGGGCTAAGCAGCCCCTCTCCCGGATTTCCCTCGCAGGAATCAGGCGGGCCCCACGTGCACACAGCACGCGTGGCCCGCCTTTGTGTCGGTCCCCGGCGCAGCCCCGCGCAACGTGAAGTGCCATCAGTGCGAGCTGAACCGCTGCTCGACCCACGGATGGACGGGAGACCACCACGAAGCCCGCCGTCTCGAACAGGGTGATCTGCTCGCGCAGTCGCCGTGGAACACGTCACCGGCCGCAGCGGTGCGTCCGCAGCTGGCTGGCATCCGCTTTCCGGGCAGCTAGGGAAGGCGACCGCGGTCAGGCAGCGACGACGCCTGGCTTGTTGCGTTTGAGAAGCCCCGACAGTCCAAAGACGATGCCGACGATGATCAGGCCGAGCATGAGGCCGAACACCAGTGAGATTGTCGTGTCGGTGACCCAGACGACGGCCGGGCCGGCCGAGTCGATCGCGTGTGTCACGACGTGCAGCAGGTCGTAGGGGGCCTGCCAGAATGTCTCGGCCAGGTTGGCGATCACCAGATGCCCACCGACCCACAGCATGGCGACCGTGCCGATGATTCCGATCACCCGGAACACGGCGGGCATGGCAGCCACGATGCGCGCGCCGGTGCGCCGCATTCGTCGTGCAGGATTTTTCATCAGTGACAGTCCGATGTCGTCGATCTTGACCAGCAGCGCGACGGCACCGTAGACGAGTACCGTCATGCCGAGGCCGATGACGACCAGGGCGCCGAGCGTCATCCAGATGCCAAAATCGGGGTCGAGACTCGCCAGGGCGATGAGCATGATCTCGGTGCTGAGAATCAGGTCGGTACGAATAGCGCCGAAGATGAGCTTGCCCTCCTCCCTCGATTCACTCTCATCGGAGGCGTGATGCGCGCCGAACCATTCGGTCACTTTCTCCGCGCCTTCAAAGCACAGGTAGGAGCCACCGAGGATGAGCAGCCACGGCAACACCCAGGGTGCGAACGCGGAGAGGAGCAGCGCGAGCGGAATGATGATGACGAACTTATTGAACAGGCTGCCCAGCGCGATGCGCCAGACGACGTGCAGCTCGCGCGCTGGCGACAAGCCCTGAACATACTGTGGAGTGACGGCAGCGTCGTCGATGACGACACCAGCCGTTTTCGCACTCGCCTTGAGGGCAGCGGTGAGTATGTCATCGACTACGGCGAGCAGGCCGACCGACATCTGGTTCTCCTAATAGTTTTCGTCGCCCTCCGAACGGGTGACAGCAATGGTGTCCAGATTACCGTGGGGACCCAGTTCCTAGGTTCACCACCGGAATTTCACCGGTCGGAGCCGACGTGCTCAAGGCCACAGGCCTTCGACGCATTCTGCTAGATGACAGTTGTGTCATAAACGGCCCGTCGAGGACGCCGGTGGTGCACCCTCATCGCATAGAGTCCGCAACCGCATCCAACGATTGTTAGGGGAATCATGCAATCACCCGCCCGCCCACCGTTCCGCCAAGCCCCGCGAAGTCGTTTGGCTGGGCCGGCTGCCGCCGTGGCGCTTGCGCTGCTGGTCAGCGGCATCGGTCCCATGGGACTACGCGATTTCTTCCGGCCCGATGCGGCCGAGGCTGCGGTCCCCATGAGCGCCACCGATACGACAAGGGTGCCCCACTACTTCGGTCCATACCCCAATTGGGCCAACAGCCCGCAGACGTTAGCGGATGCGATGGTGAAAATTAGCGTCGGGGCCCCGACGCCGGTCCGGTACGGTAACCCGCTGACCGAGCGCACGTATGCGACCGACTATGCGAAGCCGACCGGTGATATGGGCCCGGTACTGGTCGTGCTCGACCACACCAAGCTCCCGGCCGGCACCCTCAACGACTTCCAAAGTTGGAACCAGGGCACAGCAGGAGCGAGCCCGACCACCTCGGCGGGTAACCTCTTCCACGCGCTGGTGCTGCGACCGACCGGTCTTTCGGGGGAATACACCGTCGTCTACACCAGCCCTGAGCTGAAGGTCCCGACGCCGACAGTAGACACCGGCGAGGTCGAGACCTATTTCGTGCCGGCAGTGACAGTCCAGAAGGACGACGTGATCGGCTTCTACGGCCAAGGCGTTCCGGTGGACACCGACGTACCCGCCAATGGCGATACCTTGAGCACGCCGGCCAGCGGCGACCCGACCATGGCCACCAACGTCGCTCCGGCCACGGACAGCACCGTCACGCTCGGTGCTTCGAACTACCCCGATTTCTCTCACGACCGCACCTACTCCTTCGCGGCCGACGTCACGCCAACAATCACCGACCCAGGCACGGGCGCGGAAGCCACTGCCTCGGTCGACCCGAAAACGGGTGCCATTTCCGGTGTAACCGTGACCAGCCCGGGTGCTGGTTACGCGGTCCCGCCAACAGTAGAAATCACAACAGCCGGGGTCACCCCGATCACGGTAGCGAAGGCCTCCGCCGGGATCGCCACCGGCGTCATAACCAGCATCGACGTCAACGAGACCGGATACGGGTTCACCTCGCCCGCGGTGACGCTGACGGGCGGGAACCCCACCGCGGGATCCGAGGCGCACGCGCTCGCCAGCGGCACTATCGACAACCTGAAGTTGACCGACGGCGGTGCGGGATATCAGGCCCAGCCGCTGGTGAATATCTCCCAGCCTGACCTCGCCGACGGCGAGCAAGCCACGGCCAGCGCAACGATGGACGCCAACGGCGTGGTCACCGGCGTCGAGATCGCGAATGCGGGGAGCGGGTACACCTCGGCCCCGACAGTGACCCTCACCGACGCCAGTAAGACAGCTCCCGATCGGCCGGCCCAGGTCGAGGCCACCATCGGCGTCACCCGCATCGACGTCACCGACGGCGGGGCGGGCTATGACTCAACACCAGCAGTGACGATCGCCGACACCCTGGGTGCGGCCGACAAGGGCGCCAGCGCTACGGCCAAAGTGGCGGTCAAGGGCTCGGTCACTGACATCGTGGTCACCACCCCCGGCGCGGGCTACCTCACCCCGGGAATCAAGAAGTTTGTCGACACTCTTCCTGGGCAAGGAGAAGCCAACGCCAACGACCTGGGCCAGTACATCCCGGTCGCAGTGCCGGACACCACCACGTACCCCGGCACCGACTACTACGAGATCGCGGTAGTGCAGTACCGCATGAAGTTTCATCGAGACCTCCCGGCCACGCTGCTCCGCGGGTACGTACAAATCTCAACCACCGTCGTTCCCGGTAAGAATGTCGCGCTCGGCAACGCCAACCTCGACCCAACCCTGCCCGACAGCCCCATCAGCTTCACCGGTGTGGACCAGCCGCATTATCTCGGCCCGACGATCCTCGCCACCAAGAACAAGCCCGTCCGGGTCTTGTTCCGCAACCTGCTGCCCACCGGCGTCGCCGGCGATCTTTTCCTTCCGGTTGACACCTCGGTGATGGGCGCAGGCTCCGGCCCCGGAATGATGACGCTCGACCCAGCCACCAAAATCCCGATGGACATGGCACCGGACGAGAAAAGTGTGCTCGACGGTGTGCGCAACCCGATGTGCGGGGAGACTCCCAAACCGAGCACGTGCTATTCCGAGAACCGTGCCACTCTGCACCTGCACGGGGGTATCACTCCGTGGATCAGTGACGGTACACCGCACCAGTGGGTGACCCCAACCGGTGAGAACACCGCGTACCCGAAGGGCGTTAGCGTCAGCAACGTTCCGGACATGCCCGACCCTGGTCCTGGTGCAGAGACCTTCTTCTACACCAATCAGCAGAGTGCGCGCATGATGTTCTACCACGACCACTCGTGGGGAATCACGCGGCTCAATGTGTATGCCGGCGAGGAAGCCGGGTACATGATCACCGACGACACCGAGCAGAAGCTGATGGCTCCCGGTGGCGCCCTCGACGGCCTTGGAATGGGCACCCCGCTCACCATCCAGGACAAGACCTTCGTGCCGAGCGCAAAGCGGATGGCTCAGCTCGACCCCACCTGGGATTCGAAGAAGTGGGGTGGTGAGGGCAACCTCTGGCAGCCGCACGTCTACATGCCGGCGCAGAACCCGGGCGACCCCAGCGGGATGAGCTCGTTCGGCCGATGGTTCTACGGCCCGTGGTTCTGGCCGCCAGCCAAGGACGCCAAGTACCCGCCCATGGCCAACCCCTACTTCGACCCGACCTGCGATCCGAACGTGGCCGACTTCTGCGAACCGGCCCTTATTCCCTCGACACCCAACAACTCGGTCGGCATGGAGGCCTTCCACGACACGCCGGTCGTGAACGGCACCGCCTACCCGACCACGACCATGGAACCGAAGACGTATCGGTTCCGCATCCTCAACGGCTCCGACGACCGGTTCTGGAACCTGTCCTGGTACGTCGCCGATCCCGCGACCGGCACCGAGGTCGCGCTGAAGCCGAGCGAAGTCGCCCTGGCGCAGACCGACCCGGTCGTCTTCCCGACGCCGGACACCACGAAGAGTCCCAAGGGCCCCGATTGGATCCAGATCGGCAACGAGGGAGGCTTCCTGCCGACCCCGGCGGTGGTCCCCGCCCACGAGACGACGTGGATCACCGACGCGACCAGATTCGATGTTGGCAACGTCGACCAGCACTCGCTGCTGCTCGCGCCGGCCGAACGTGCCGATGTGATCGTCGATTTCTCCGCCTATAAGGGGAAGACGCTGATCCTCTACAACGACGCACCTGCGGCGTTCCCGGCCAGGATCCCTGGTTACGACTACTACGCCGGCGGACCGGACATGTCCCCGGCTGGCGCTCCGACGACCCTGCCCGGCTACGGGCCGGACACGCGATCGGTTATGCAGGTCAAGGTTTCGAACGCGGCACCGGCGCTGGCCTTCGACCGGCCCAACACTACGGCTGACCAGATGGGCAAGCTGATGGCGGCGTTCGATCACCACACCGACGCGGCAGGCAAGCCCGCCGGAGTCTTCGAGTCGAGCCAGAACCCCATCGTCGTGGGCCAGGCTGCGTACAACCAGGCCTACGGCAAGAACTTCGTCGGCAGCGGGTACTGCAACGCGGCCACCAACCCTGCCGCCAAGTGTGACGGCTTTGCCCGGATCGCCGAGCAGGGAGGTGACCAATTCAAGTTCGACACGCTGTCGGGCACTCAGCTCAGCATTCCCATTGAGGGCAAGAGCGTCCACGACGAGATGAACTCGGCGAACTTCGACGAGTGGGGGCGAATGAGCGGCAACATCGGCTTGGAAGCTCCAGGAGCGACACCGCTGCTGCAGAACGTCATCCTCTACCCGTACGTCAACCCTGCCACGGAGCTGTTGGACGGCACCAAGGGCACGAACAGCCTCGACGTGACCCCGATCTCAACCAACGCCGACGGCACCCAGATCTGGAAGATCACTCACAACGGAGTGGACACCCATCCGCTGCACTTCCATCTGAACGATGTGCAGGTACTGAACAGAGTCACCTGGGACAACATCATCATCCCGCCCGAACCGACGGAACTCGGCTGGAAGGACACCGTACGGGTCAGTCCGCTGGAAGACACGATCGTGGCGGTTCGTCCCATTCTGCCGAAACTCCCGTTCGCCATCCCGGACAGCATGAGGCCGCTCAACCCCATGATGCCGCTGGGCGCCAAGGGCTCGACAACCGGCCCGAACGGGTCCGAAGCGGGCTTCAACAACACCGACACCAACGGTGACCCGATCGCCCCGATCAGCAACGTCATGACCAACTTCGGCTGGGAGTACGTGTGGCACTGCCACATCCTCAGCCATGAGGAGATGGACATGATGCGGCCCATCTCGGTCAGTGCACCCCGCACGCTGCCCGACGCGTCGGTGGTGAGCTTCACGCGACCCACAAGTGACGTGCTGTTGACCTGGACCGACGGATCCCCGGTATCGATCACCGATCCCACCACCTGGGGAAACGCGAAAAACGAGATCGGTTACAGGATCGAGCGCGCACCACTAGCCAACGGTGCGGTCGGCGCTTACGCCCAGATCGCTACCAGTCTGGCGAACGTCACTGCCTACACCGACAAGACCGCCGCAACCGGACAGTATGCGTACCGAGTCACGGCGTGGAACGCGGCCGGGAACACGGTGTCCGCGCCGTTGCTCACCGCTTCCACCACGCCGAGCACGACCGCCCAGAACCCCGGATCCGGGGCGACAGGGGTAGCAGTTAACGTGCGACCGACTGTCACCTTCAATGAACCCGTCACCGGTGTCAGCAACACCACGTTCACGTTGAAGCAGGGCACCGCGGCCGTTCCGGCTTCGGTGACCTACAGCACGACGACGCGTACGGCCACCCTCGTCCCGACGGCGGCGCTCGCCGCTGACAAGCCGTATACGCTCTCGCTTGCCACGGCCATCAAGAGTGCGTCGGGCGGCTCCTTGTCGGCCACGAGCTGGTCCTTCACCTCCGGACCCAGCCCGACGGTCACCACGACAAACCCCGCCGCCGGAGCCACCGGCGTCGCTGTGGGAACCACCGCCACGCGGACTCCGCTGACCGCAACGTTCAGCGAGACCGTGACCGGTCTGCCCTCGACCGGTGCCAGCACCCCCAACTTCACCCTGAAGCTGGGGACGGCGACCATCGCGTCGAAGGTGACCTACAACTCCACCACCCGATTGGCAACACTGACTCCGGACGCCCCGCTGGTCGCTGACCGTACCTACATCCTGTCGCTGACGAACGCCGTCAAGGACGTGGCAGGGAACCCGCTCAGCGCCAAGACGTGGACATTTATCACCGGTCCCGCCCCGGTCGTCACGGCTCGCACCCCGGTGGTCAACGCCACCCGGGTCAGCCGAACGGCGAACATCACCGCAACCTTCAACGAGGCGGTCACCGGTCTGCCGAGCGCAGCCGCGGCAAGCGGGAACTTCACCATCAAGCGCACGTCGACCGGCGCCGCCTTCACCTCGAGGGTCAGCTACTCCAGCACCACGAGGGTAGCGACACTGAACCCGAACGGGACCTTGCTGGCCAATACCCGATACACCGTCACCCTCAACAGCGGAATCAAGGACACCGTTGGCAACCCGTTAGTCCCCGTCATCTGGACTTTCACAACGGGCAACTAGCTGCCTTACAGCACGCCGCCACCCGGATTCAGGGCCGGGTGGCGGCGTGCTGCCCCGTCCAGGCAATGCACAATCTGCAGGAAGAGAATAATGTGCCGACAGTCTCGCCCCACCTGGCCAGGGAGCAGAATCCTTCAGCCCTCGTGCCCGGGTCCGCTGGTTCCTCGGCTCGCAACGGAGGCTAGCAGACGGCGGTGACTGCTTCGTTGAGGGGACCACGGTCAGCCGCATCGGAGGTGAGTTCTGGGCGTGGGGTGAGGGACGCCGGCTGTACGGGGAATCGCAGGGTGAAGGTTGTGCCGTGACCGAGCGAGCTGGCAACCGAGACGGTACCGTCTCGAGCTTCCATCGCGGCCTTGACGATCGACAGGCCGAGCCCGCTGCCGGCCCGCTCGCCTGCGGTCGAGGCGGTTCGGAAGATCTCGAAGATGGAGGCCAGGTCGGCGGCGGGGATGCCTGCCCCGGCGTCCTGGACGGTCAGCACCATCTCGCCGCCCTGAGTCTCGGCGGTCATGGCGATGACGTCACCCGGACCGGTGAACCTGACCGCATTTTCGAGCAGGCAGTCCAGCACTGCCTCGAGTCGCTCATTGTCGCCCTGCACGGTGCCGACCGCGCTCCGGGCGCTCCAGGTGCGGTCGGCAGTCACCGACCACCGACGCAGCATCTCGGCCAGCATCCGGTCCACATTGACCGGCTCGGGGTCCGACGGCTCCACCACACGGACCAGGGTGAGCAAATTGGTCGCCAAGGCCGACGCCTTGACCAGTTCAGTCACCACCAGCTCGGCGTCGCCACGAACCGTCGGCTCTGCCGACTGGTCGGCGATGAGTTGCGCATAGCCTCTGGCGATAGTCAGCCGGGTGCGTACCTCGTGCGAGCCGAAGCGAGCGGCGTTCTCCCGCTGTTCGCTGCGGTAACGGTCGGCCTGCTGCAGAGCCCGCAGTCGAGCCTGCGCCGCCCACTGCCGGTTCACATGCCAGATCAACAACGAAATGATTCCGCCCATCAGGACAATCTCGCTGCACTCTTCCCACCCGATGATCCCTGCCAGAGCGTGACGGACCAGGGCGATCCCGGTGCTCGTCATGATGACGGCGAAGACGACGAGGGTGGCACGCCGTGGCCACGGGCACAGTCCGTAGAGCAGCGCGAAGCTGGCCCACACCAGGTGGTACGGGATGGTCTCCTGGCCCGGAAGTGCGAAGGTGAGGTAGCAGTTCAGCCCCGCAAAGACCGCCCAGACGGTGACGAGGACTGCCTTAAGCCGTGATCCGATATCCCACATTGCGCACCGTTTCTATCTTGTCGTTCGACAGTTTCCATCGCAGCCGGCGTACGCAGACGTCCACGACGTTCGTGCCGGTGTCAAATTTCGTCCCCCAGACCTGTTCAAGCAATTCCGGCCGTGTGCAGGGCTCAGGCGCCCGCTCGAGCAAATAGACCAGCAGCATGAATTCTCGTTGCGTGAGGGGGACACGGAGTCCATCGACCACGATTTCCCGTTGCTGCAGATCGATACTGACGCCAGAACTGCGGAGGTAGCGGGTGATGCTGGCAGCCGACGCCTGCGACGACGCTGGTGTGCGAATGCGGGTGTTGATCCGGGCCAGCAGTTCGGCGTTGGCAAACGGTTTGGCAAGAAAATCCACCGCACCGCCGTTCAGCACGCCGACCTTGGTCGCGACTTGTGTCATCGATGACAGCACGAGGACGCGGCTCGACGGACGGAAACTCATCACTTCGGTCAGGACGTCCTCGCCGCGTCCGTCCGGCAGTAAAAGGTCCAAAATGATCAGGTCGGGGTCCACTGCGCGGATAGCCGCCAGGGCGTCGACGGCGGTGCCGGCCACGGTGACCGTGTAGCCTGCACCGACCAGGATCCGGCGGAGGAGTTGAGCCAGGAGGGGCTCGTCCTCAACGACCACGATACGTTTCACGTCGGCGTCCCTCCCCTCCCGCACACACTTGCGTGGTGGCGGATTTGCCGCTCCGGCTACACAACCCACCATTGCGGTACTGGGTGCGTCGGCGTCAGATCTTCTTTGGCGCAGGTGCAATCTACCGCTGATGTCCGCTTAAAGGAGGACTGTACTTATTTCTTAGAACGTGATATCGCTGGTCGTCACTGCGGCTTCGTAGGCTTTCTCGCCGTCTGGGGTGAGCACGGCGTTGGTCGCACGGCCGTCTTCTTCGCAGGCAGCGCGGTGAACGAGGCCCTTGCGTTCCAGGCCGGTCACCACCCGAGACGAGACCGCCATTTCGCGTCGGTCGGTTGATCCCGGTTCCACCCAGGGCCGGCAATCAAATGCTGAGGCAAGTCCTCGGCGCATGCCTCGCTTTTGATCGGCGGCCCGCTGGTGATCAGATCGCTTGAATGATGCCCATCATGCCGGCGTCTTCGTGGTCGAGGATATGGCAGTGGTAGACGGTTCGTCCGCTGAAATCGTCGAATGCGATCCGAACGCGCACGATGCTGCGTGCCGGAATGTTGACGACGTCCTGCCAGATAGCTGAGTCGACTGGACGGCCATTTTGTTCGATAATCTGCATCGGCCAGACGTGCAGGTGGAGCGGGTGGTCGAGGGTGCTGGTGTTGGTGAGCGTCCATTCCTCGATGCTGTTGAACTGCACGGTGGTGTCGACATGGGTGGCATCGAATGTGCGGTCGTTGATGGTGGCTGACATCATGCCGCCGCCCATGCCGCCGCCCATTCCCATGGCGAATCTCAATTCGCGTCGAGCGGTGACGGCAGCGGAACGCAAGTCCCGTGGTGCGAGCTGCTCGGGTACCGCGGTGAATGCGGCCGTGTCGGTGCCGGCAACAGCGAACGTGGCCAGTGCGACATCCGCGGAGCTGGTCGTGCGGGCACCCATCATTCCACCGGAGGCACCACGGTTATAGCGGAGGGCGCGAAGTGTGGAGGAGCCGGCGAGCGCGGTCACGAGGAGGTCTGCGCGATTGCCCGGAGCCAAGACGATTTCGTCAACGTCGCGGGGAGATTCGAACCGGCCGGAGTCGATGCTGAGGAGGGTGAGCTGCTGCCCGTCGAGCCGAAGCCTCAGATAGCGGGAAGTGCATGCGTTGATGACCCGCCAGCGTTCCCGCTCGCCGGGGCTGGCGCTCAGTGCGGGGGAGAGCTGCCCGTTGACCAAAACGAGTTCACCCTCGCGGCCCGACATCTTCTCCATTTCGGTGGCGGCTGAAATGGTGCCGGATGAATCGAAGGTCATGTCGGAGATGACCACTACGCGTTCCCGGGTGGCGGGAATCTCCTCAGGGTCTTCCACGATGATGGCGCCATAGAGGCCGCCGAATACCTGGTCGGCGACATAACCGTGGTGGTGCGGGTGATACCAATACACACCCGGCGGGTGATTGGCGGGCAGTTTGTACTGGTAGTCAAATGAACCGCCAGGGTCGACCATGACGAACATATTGTCGCCGTTATTCTCGGGCGAGACGTGCAGGCCGTGCACGTGCAGGTTGCTCGGATCGGTGAGTCCGTTGCGCAGGTTGACGTTTAGAGTGTCGCCGGCCCGAAGGCGCAGGGTCGGGCCCGGGACGCCCCCGTTGTAGCTGAGCGCACGCACGGTGCGGCCGGCAATGCTGACCTGCTGAGGCGACGATTCCAACGCCACCGTCAACATGCCATTGGTGCTCCGCATTTCGGTGGGCTGAACGAGAGCGACTCCACGCGACCCTTCCGAAGCCTGCGGCCGCCCTGATTGTTGATTCACCACGAAGCCGGTCCCGCCGATGGCCACCCCGCCGATTCCTACGCCGCCGAGAATGAGAGCGTTTCGGCGGCTGATGTCGGCCATCATCGTCCTTCGCCGAGCACCCGGATCTGGTCGCGGTACTGCTCTGCTGTCAGCTCTCCGCGAGCAAATCGTTCGTCGAGGATCTTTCGTGCGCTGGTCAGATCAGACGGAACTGATGGAGGTGGCGACGAGGGGCCAGGTTCCGCGTTTTTGGTCGATATCCGAATGATGACGTACACGAGGAGTGCGATGCCGACCATTGCCAGCAGTCCGTATCCCCAGGACCACCCCATAGTTCCGTTGCCCCACATCATGATGCGATTCCTTTCATAATACGAAAAACACTTAATTATACGACTAGGGGTATATGTTGCGGCTGGATGTCAGCCGCACAAATTGAGATCGGATAGTTGACCGGCGCTGGGGCCGGAGCGCTAGCGCACGTAGGAGAACAGTCCGATCATGCCGCGTTCGGCGTGGTACGCGTTGTGGCAGTGCGCGATCCACTGACCGGGGTTATCAGCGTCAAACTCGAATGTGACGGTTTCCTTCGGGCGCACGATTACCGTGTCCTTGCGTGCCCCGTTGTTGGCCAGTTGAAAGCTGTGTCCGTGCAGGTGCATGGGGTGCCACATGCTGGTGTCATTGATCATCTTGACCTGAACGCGCTCATCCAGACTGATATCGAAAGCGCCCGCAAATGGCTTTGTCATGTCGAAGCGTCGCCCGTTGATACTCCAGTCGTACTTCCCCATGCTGCCCGTGAGGCGCACGGTGTGTAGGCGGTCGGGTGCCTTGTCCCTGAGGAGTACGGATTCGTCTGCGGTGAGGCGGCCTCCGTCGGTCATTTGACCGTCCAAGGTTGACGGAAGGGCGCCGGCATCGGGGGCGGTGCCGCTGCCGGTACTGATGAGACCGTAGGCGCGGCCGTTTTTGCCTTCGGGGATGGCCAGAAGAGGCGTGAATCCGTCCTGAACGGTGAGGATCGCATCGATGCGTTCGCCCATGCCGAGGACTACCGCGTCGACGTCCTCGTGTTGCACGGGGAACCCGTCCGTGTGGGTCAGGGTGATTTTCTGCCCCGGTATGCCGACCCGGTAGGCGGTGTCTCCGGCCGCGTTGATGATCCGCAGGCGAATGCGGTTGCCCGGCCGGCTCTGGAACACCTCCGCGTCCTGCGCCGCTTTGCCATTGAAGAGGTGGGCGGGTATGCGCACATCCCCGGCGTCTCCGCCGAGGTAGGTGCTGGTCGCGCCCATGAGCATATGCGTCATGGGCATATCCATTCCGGACATGTCCATACCCATGGAAAGTTCGTCCAAAACGTCGTCTGGTGTGCCGGTAATGCCGTCGAGCCAATCGTCGAGCAGGATCACCCACTCCTGGTCGTACAGCAAGGGCTCTCGCGGGTCCTCGATGATGAGCGGGCCGGAGAGCCCGCGTTCGCGTTGCATGTCAACGTGTGAGTGATACCAATAGGTGCCGGGCTGATTGAGTCGAAACGTGTAGTCAAAGTTGGTGCCCGGTTTGATCGCCGGTTGGGTCACAACAGGGACCCCATCGGCGTCATTGCGCAAAGCCAAGCCGTGCCAGTGCACGCTGGTCGACTCCGCGAGCGCATTGGTGACCGGGGCGTTGAGCGTGTCCCCGGTTTTCGCGCGGATAACGGGCCCATTGAGTACTCCGTTGTAACCCCAGGTGCTCAGAGCGATGCCGGCGACGGTCGTGTCGAACACGCCGGCGGTGAGTTTCTGCGTGACCGTTGTCCCGGTCGAGGGTCTAGCGTCTTCGTACTGTGAAACCAGCCGATCTGTTGGCAGGATACGATCGACCGCTTGGGCAGCCGGAGAGGCCGACGGTGCGCAGGAGGCCAGTGCTGCTGTGGTTGCCGTGGCCAGAGAAGCGCCGAGAAAGACGCGACGCGTGAAAGACGAATTCATCAAATTTCCTTCAATCGATGATGCGGACGTCGGTCGGATGGCCGGTGTCGTTCGGTGGTGCAGGTGCTAGCTGGACAGCGTTACCAGTGCGGTCCACGTGTTCCCGAAGTCGTTGCTAGCGGAGATGCCGGTGGCGTCCGCGACCAGGATCCACGGTGAGGAACCGCCGACGACGGCGAACGCTTCGGGGGCGTGACCGGTCGTTCCGGTTTGCGTCCACGTCTCGGCGTCGTCCTGGCGCCAAACTACGCCGCTGGGATCCAGACCGACCAATCCTCCGCCAGCGTTTGCGTCGACGGTGTCCAGCAGGAGCAGCACGGGTGCGCCTGGCACGGCGGTAAACGTGCGACCCACGTCGGTGCTCACCACGACCCCTTCGGCAGTCGTTGCGTAGAGCCGATCGGCCTGGGCAGAATCCGCGCTCAGATCGCGAAGCGCCAGTTTCGCTCCCGCTGACCAGGTCAGGCCGGAGTCGTCACTGATGGAAATGGTCCCGGCACCCGCGTCGTACCCGTAGATGCGCAGGGTGCCGTCGTCGAGGGGTACTGCATCCAAATCGTGAAAATCGGTCTTGCCCGCCAACGAAAGGGCCACCCAGGTGGACGCACCGTCCGTGCTGGAGATGAGTCCCAGATTGGGCAGCGCCAGGTCGCTGGGTTCGGCCGGATCGGGATGACCCGACGCCAACAACTGACCGGGCGCAGCCACGGTGAAGCCCATTGTGTCCTGCGCCAGGCCTGCGATCTGTAGCGGCTGGGTCGCGTCGGCTCGTGGCGCCCCGGCCAGATAGGTGTCGTCCAGCACCCCGGTAGGAATGAGCCACACCCCCTGATGGGTGGCCGCGTAGGTGTCTCCGGTGAGGGGATCAGCGCCCAGCCCGTGCACGTGCTCGAAAGCGTTCGCCACCGAGTCGAGGCTGGACGACACTTCCGCTGAATCCGAATCATTGGCGGAACAACCCGTGAGAACAATGAGGCCAACGAGTGGGAACGATAGTGCCATGATCCGGCTCCGTGACCGATTGAATCTAGCCAAGAGTGACTCCTCGAGCGCTCATGAAGGGTTGTGGATTGACACGGGCACCGTTGACTCGTGTTTCAAAGTGCACGTGGCAGCCCGAGGACGCACCCGTCGTTCCGACGAGAGCGATGGTGGCACCCGTGGCAACTTGTTGCCCGGTGCTGACGAGCAGTGAGCTGTTGTGTGCGTAACCGGTTTGGGTGCCGTCACCGTGGTCGATGAGGACCCAGTTGCCGTAGGAGCCCAGCCAGCCGGCGTAGCTGACTGTTCCCGCCGATACTGCGGACACGTTCTGGCCGCAGCCCGCGGCTATGTCGGTTCCATAGTGAAACGCACCGACCCCCGCCACCGGTTTATTAGGCCGAGCCCCATACGCTGAGCTAATCCAGCCCGACACGGGCACGGTCCATCCCTGTGCGTTGGGCGTGCCGCTGCCGCCCGCTGGCCTGCTAGCTGCTGCAGCCGCCGATGCTGCGGCCGCAGCTTGGGCGGCGCGCGCTTTCGCGGCCGCAGCCTCGGACGCCCGGCGGATACCTTCACCCGCGGCGTAGTCGGCTTCTGTCGCGGCCCGATCCTCGGTCAGAACTGCCAGCTGCGCCTGTAATGTTGCGGCAACTTCCTGCTGGTCACCTAGCGCCGCCTCCACCCGAATGCTGGCGGCCATCGCTTCGGCCAACGCGGTTTCAGCCGTCTCGGCTAGCGCACCGAGCGTCTGCTGAGCGATCTGGGCCTGATCAGTGAGCGATCTGGCGGAGTTTTCGTCGGCGGCGGCGGACTCATAGACCACACTCATCCGCTCGGTCAGCTTGCTCATGGAACCCAGCTGATTCAGGAGGTCGCTGGCGCTGGGCCCGTCCAGGAACAGCGACAACGACAAGTCGCTGTTTCCCGACCGAGCGAGCGCGGCTGCCAGCCGTCCGGCCTGTTCGCCCGAAATTGCGGCGGCGGCCGAAGCAGCGTCAGCTTGGTCCTGTAAATTTGTGGCTCGCAAGGTCGCATCGTCGAATGTGTTTTGTGCGGCTTCATAAGTGGATGCGCGACGAGATGCTTCCGCACGCGCAGCATCCACTTCGGCGGTGAGGCCTGCGATCAGCCCGGTCAGCTCCGTGACCTGCGCTTGCTTACCCGCTTCGGACGATCGTGCGGATTCCACATCCGACCAGCTCGGGTACTCCGCCGCGCCGGCCGGTGCCGCGATCCCCAGGAGCGACAGAACCGTCACCGCTGCAAGAGCGAACCGAGTGGCCGTCTTGCGGTTAGCCAAGAGACACCCCCCGGGTGTTCATGAAGGTTTCCGCATCGACGCGTTCACCGTCGACGCGAGTTTCAAAATGCACGTGGCAACCGCTGGACGCACCGGTTGATCCCACAACGGCGATGATTTCACCGGCCACGACCAGCTGACCTGGGTCAACGAGGAGCTGACTGTTGTGCGCATATCCCGTCTCGATGCCGTTGCCGTGGTCGATGAGAATCCAGTTGCCGTACGAACCCTGATAGCCCGAGGTGACAACTTTGCCTCCGGTGGCCGCGAAGACGGGCTGGCCGCAGGGTGCGGCTATGTCGGTTCCGTTGTGAAAGTCACCGACACCGTCCACTGGTTTGTTCGGGCGAGAACCGAAGGGGCTCGATATTCGGCCGAGCACCGGTAGAGCCCAGCCTTGGTCGCTGAGCTGGCCCGGACTCAGGCTGGCCCATTCCCCGTTGCTGGCAACTTCGGTGTACGAGGCCGGTTCGGGTGCTTCCGTGAAGGTGTAGCCGTCGCGTTCGATGAGAACGGATGCTGTCCCGGCCGCGCTGACGCTTTGTAGATCGTCCGCCTGGGCGTCGCTGCTAGCGGCGGCAGCCTGTGGTGTGTCTGTCTTGACCACAAGTGCGGGCAGGGACGTACTGATCGCGAAGAGCGCGATCATCGCCATGGCGCTGCCGGCTGCGGCGCGCCTG
Source organism: Cryobacterium sp. TMT1-3 (assembly GCF_004402315.1). Classification (NCBI taxonomy): domain Bacteria; kingdom Bacillati; phylum Actinomycetota; class Actinomycetes; order Micrococcales; family Microbacteriaceae; genus Cryobacterium; species Cryobacterium sp. TMT1-3. The sequence continues at coordinate 174,858 of NZ_SOFW01000039.1, read as the reverse complement.
CGGAGCGGGATCGGCCGGGGGGCGCCCATCAGGGGTGGTGTAGCTTTCGACGGGCCGGATCGGCCCTCACACAGCATGGCTTCCATGGCGCGCAGATCGCGTCGCGACATGTGTGGAGTGGTGCCGGGGATGTGGGGCGCCGTGGCGACGTGACCGGTGCTATCCACGGATCACCGCGCCCGCGAGGCGCACCAGAGGAAGAGAGTGACGGCAGTGCATACTTATGTCCTTGCAGGTCATTCGGGAAACGAAAAATGGGCTCCAGGGGCGCGCTCTTTTAAAGAAGAGCCCGCCCCGAACGTGTCGTTTTAGAGCGAGGCGAGGAGCTCGGCCATGACGGCGATTTCGGCCGTCTGCGTCTTGACAATGGTGGCGGCCATCGCCTGGGCGTCCGCATTCTCACCATCATCGATTTCGAGCTGCGCCATCGCGACAGCCCCCTCATGGTGCACCGTCATCTGTTCGAGGAACAGTGTGCTGGCCTCTACACCCGAAGCGTCCTGCAGGGCCATCATGTCGTTGTCGGACATCATTCCGTCGGAGCCGCCGCCCATGCCGTCCATGCCGGACATGCTGCTCTCGTCTTCGCCCCACGCCGCCAACCAGTCTTTCAGCTGGGCAATCTCAGGTTCCTGGGCAGCCTTGATTTCGGTTGCGATGTCGATGACGCTTTGTTCGATACCGTCCTTAGCGAGCAGGTCATCGCTCATTTGAACGGCCTGCTCGTGATGGGGGATCATCATCTGCGCAAAGGTCACGTCCGCTGAATTGAAGGCCGCTGTGGTTTGGCTGGCTGAGGGGTTTGCTGAGTCGGTGGCGGGACTACCTCCGGCACAGGAGCTGAGGGTGAGTGTGGCCGCCAAGGCTACAGCAGCATACAGAAAAGTTCGTGGTTTGAGCATCGTTCATCCATTCGTCGAGAAGTAGTAGAAACCGAGTGGCCGTGGGCACGGCAAAGTTCCGAAGCCACGGGGTGGCTCGGAGCTGCATCTCGGTCTAAACGCGACAGATGGAGAGAAGGGTCAGGCTGGGCCGCTGAACCGGCAGGGCGGCGGTGCGCCAGGAGTTCAGGATGATGCCGCCTGCATCGAGTAGGCGCCGGTACGTGGCTGGAAGCCGAGTCAGGAACACCATTGCAACGAGGGTGAGTAGCAGGACACACGTCATAGCAAGCAGAGCGCAATCAAGCATTCCGTCCAGGCTTCCCGACGTGATCGCCGCGACGACGGGAGCAGCCATGACAGCAGCCATACCCATCACCACAGATTGCTCAGCAGCAGACGATGAGACAGCAACGCTCGATGAAGCCGGGGCCGGCGTGTGCATGGCATGCCCGGTCGCCTCGGAGTGTATGGCAAACACGGCAAAGAGCAGCGCGGCCAAGGCAAGCAGCGAGACCAACGGCGACACAGAGACGGGTGAGATCAGCCGTCGTACCGCACGCTCCAGCGTCATTTCACCTACTTCTCTGCCCACAGTCCACGACCGACCTGCCGATGTCTTCCTTACCAGCGTACCCCACGGCGATCGGTGAATCCTGAATGCCAGTTTCACCAGAGCACTACCGCCGACCAGGACAATCCGTTCCGTGGGCAGCACGTCAGGCAGTACGCCGTTCGTTCAGGCGGCGATCGGTGTATCTGTGGGCGCTTTGAGCGTCTTCTGAGTCGTCCACGCACGAATTGCAATGATGCCAGCGAATATCCCGATGCCGGCAAGCACCGCTGCGGTTGGTGCCAGCCCGAGCAGGGCGCCGAGTATCCCGGCGAGAGGGTAGGTGACGATGAAGCAGGCGTGAGAGAGCGAGAACTGTGCGGCAAAGACGGCCGGCCGATTCGTCTCATCGGACGAGCGGCGCAACAGTCGTGCCGACGGCGTCAGGATGAGGGCGGTAGCGGCGCCGAGCGCGAACCAGATCACGAGAAGACCAGACCAGGTCAGGATGGTTACGGGTAGGGCAACAACGCCGGCGAGGGCCAAAAGCCCCACGGGTAATACAGCGCACCCGAGCAGCATGACGGTTCGGTCGGCTAATCGCTCGAGTACCTGCGGCAACGCGAGCGCGACGAGCATGGACCCGAATCCGTAGCAGGCCAAGGCTAGGGCGAAGTCGGACTGTGCCCGGCCGAAGTGGCTTTGCACGAGAACGACGGTATTGACAATGACCATGCCCGTCGACGTGGCGACGACCATATTCATGGCGAGGAGGGCGCGCAATTCCGGTGTGCGCCAAAAGACGCGCGCACCGCGGGTGAGGCGCTCCCAGAACGGTGTCGGAGGGAAAATTTGATGGGCCGGCAGGGTTGCGGTGAGCACGAGCGCGGCAGAACCAACGAATCCGACGACAGTTCCCACAAACAATGAGTGGTAGCTGACCACGGTCAGCAGAGTAGCAGCCAGGATCGGGCTGAGCAGTGATTCGAGGTCGTAGGCCAAACGGGACAGTGACAACGCCCGGGTGTAGTCACTCTCCTTTGGAAGCACGGCCGGGATGAGGGCCTGAAATGCCGGGGTGAAGGTAGCCGATGCGGCCTGCAGTACGAAGATGAGAACGTAGATCTGCCAAGCCTCGGTGACGAACGGCAGGGAGAGGGCGACGGTCGCGCGCAGCACATCCGCTGATACCAGCAAGGTCTTGCGCGGCACGTGCGCAGTCAATGCGGAGATCACAGGGGCGATGCCGACGTAGGCGAGCATTTTGATGGTCAGTGCGATGCCGAGCACGATGCCGGCGTCGCCGCCGGCCAGGTCGAACGCGAGCAGGCCCAAAGCCACGGTGAGCAACCCGGTGCCGACCAGCGCCACGATCTGCGCGCTGAACAACCGGCGATAGGTTCGGTTGCGCAGAACCTCAAGCATGAGCGCTCACATCGTGGCCATTTGCAGCCCGCTTAACCGGATTCCGGTGGTGCGTCGGTGTTCCCTCGACGGCATGCTGAGCCTGGAAAATCGCATCCGCGACGAGCTGGCGGGCATGCTCATTGGTCAGACGGTAGAACACCCGCGTGCCCTCTCGGCGCGTTGCCACGATGCGCCCGAGCCGCAGCTTCGCGAGGTGCTGGGAGACGGCAGCTTGAGACTTATCGACCGTCTCGGCGAGCTCGTTGACCGACAACTCCGTGTCGCGCAGGGCCAGAATAATGCGAATGCGCGTGGCGTCGGAGAGCATCGCGAAGACCTCCACCGCCAGCTCCACGTACTCCCCATCCGAATCCAGCGTGCACATCTTCTTATCTGCATTCATACGCAGATTATTGCACAATGCACCCTCGTTGCGCTGCCGGTGCTAGTCGGGTTGAGATCGGCGGTCCACTCCCGGTTGAGAAGCAGGTGGCCATCCACGGCCTTGTGAGCGTACTTGCGCGTTTGCCCGCAGTACTAAAATCACCGCTTGGCAGCCCGGTCGCTGGAGACAGTGCGTTCGTTGCCGGTACCCGACCTGAGACACATGCTTACGGTCGTGGTGCCCGTTCCCTGTAGGTTGATCTGCCAATTCAGGCCAAGAATTTTCTGCTGCACGGTGTCAAGGGCAGCAGCCGGGCGATTCAGCGTGTCTGCTGTTGGATTGTCGATGTTGGGTCGACGCACGGTGTTGGGTCGCGCCCGAACCGTCAATTCACATGGCAACGAAAAGTCCCGGCAAATCTTGCGATCTACCGGGACTTTACGTTTCGATGGGTCGGGCTGACAGGATTCGAACCTGCGACCCCTTGTAGGTTCTAGCCTAAATTCTGTCATTGCCGAAAGTTCCCGAGAACCCGCGGATTCCCTCGTGTTTACAGGGAACCGGGCGGTTCGCTGCCTCCAATTCTAAGTCATCATTTTGGGTCATTTAGTGATGAATGTGATGAGTAAATGATGACCTCATGAATCGTTTTTGGCGGGCGCACAGTCGGGGAATGACCGCGGCCCTGACGCGGTCCATGACGCTGACCGGCGCACCGCGCATCGCCTCGGCAGCCAAGTTGCAAACCCCGCCCACGCGCTCGTTGCCGGCCGAGCCGTTTCATGAAAGAAGCCCCGGTTCGCCGCCACTGGGGAGAACACGGAGCTCGGGCAACTCGCCATCTAAACTTGTTCGAGCGAAAGGAACCACCATGAGCATGGAAGGCGCGGCCTGGAGCTCGCTGCACAAGATGTCGAGCGCTAGGGACAGCAAACGCGGCTTCTCCCGTGAGTCCGTGAGGCGGATCATGACGTTCGCGGTGCCCTACCGGTCTAAGCTGCTGATCTTCATCACCCTCTCCACCGTGGGAGCTTTCCTCGCGGTCGCGACGCCGGTACTCGCCGGCCAGGTGGTCGACGTCATCGTCGCCCAGGGCGCGGTCACCACGATTGTGTGGCTCGCCGTCGTCATCGCGCTCGTGGCCGTGGCCGACGCCGCCGTGTCACTCGTGACGCGCTGGTACTCGGCGCGGATCGGTGAAGGCGTGATCCTCGACCTCCGCACCGCCGTCTTCAACCACGTGCAGAAGATGCCGATCGCGTTCTTCACCCGCACACGAACGGGCGCCCTCGTGAGCCGGCTCAACAACGATGTGATCGGCGCTCAGCAGGCCTTCAGCGGCACGCTGTCCGGCGTGGTCACGAACGTCGTGGCGCTGATCCTCACCCTGATCGTCATGCTCAGCACGTCCTGGCTCGTGACGGTTCTCGCCGTGATCATGCTCCCCATCTTCCTGGTACCCGCCCGCCGCATGGGAGGCCGCCTCGCCGCGCTCCGCCGCGAGGCCGCCGACCACAATTCCGCCATGAGCACGCAGATGACCGAGCGCTTCTCAGCGCCCGGCGCCACCCTCGTCAAGCTGTTCGGCCGGCCCGACGAGGAGGCCGAGGAGTTCCGCGTCCGCGCCGCCCGTGTCCGCGACATCGGGGTGCGCACCGCGATGCTGCAGTTCGTCTTCTACACCGCACTGATGCTCGTCTCCGCTCTCGCCCTCGCGCTCGTGTATGGGCTCGGCGGCTTCCTCGCACTAGCCGGCCAGCTGAACACCGGTGACGTGGTCACCCTGGCGCTCCTCCTCACCCGCCTTTACGCGCCGCTCACCGGCCTCGCAAACGCACGGGTGGAGATCATGAGCGCGGTGGTCAGCTTCGAGCGCGTCTTCGAGGTGCTCGACCTTGACCCGCTCATCAAGGAGAAGCCCGACGCCGTCGCCGTGACTGAAGGCCCGGTGTCCGTCGAGTTCGACAACGTGCGCTTCGCCTACCCGTCCGCGGACAAGGTATCTCTCGCGTCTCTCGAGGAGGTTTCCACATTGGACACCCGCGGCGGTGAGGAGGTGCTGCACGGCGTGTCCTTCAGGATCGAGCCGGGTCAGACCGTTGCCCTCGTTGGTTCGTCCGGTGCCGGCAAATCCACGATTGCGCAGCTCCTCTCGCGCCTGTACGACGTCGACAGCGGCGCCGTGCGCCTCGCGGGGACGGATGTCCGCGATGTCACTTTCGTCTCCATGCGGCACACCCTGGGCATGGTGACGCAGGACGGCCACCTGTTCCACGAGACCATCCTCTCCAATCTGCGCCTCGCGAGGCCGGAAGCGTCCGACGACGAGGTGTGGGACGCCGTCCGCCGTGCGCGGCTCGAGCCGCTCATCCGGTCCCTGCCCGACCAGCTGGACACCATGGTGGGCGAGCGTGGCTACCGATTGTCCGGGGGTGAGCGCCAGCGGATGACCATCGCGAGGCTCCTGCTCGCCCAGCCGCGCGTCGTCATCCTCGACGAGGCGACGGCGGCGCTGGACTCGACGTCTGAGGCCGCCGTGCAGGCGGCGCTCAGCGAAGCGCTCAAGGGACGGACGGCGATGGTGATCGCACACCGCCTCTCCACCATCCGCAGCGCGGACCTGATCCTCGTGGTTGAGGACGGCTCGATCGTGGAGCGCGGTACGCACGAGGAACTGCTGGCTGTGGGTGGGCGGTACGAGGAATTGCACCGGACCCAGTTCGCCGTGCAGAAGAATGTTGCGGCGGATGCGGAAGCGCTAAGCGAGATCTAGTCACTGAGCACTTCGCCACCATGCGGTCCGGCGCCTGAGCCGGACGACCGACGAGTCGGTGGCGCTGGTAATCACGGCCGCGTAACCGACTCCGGCCCGGTGGCCTCACGTCAAGCGCCGGCGGAGCGCGACGCGAGTTGGCGAAGGGTGGCTTCGATGCCGGCTGCGTTCTGCCGAGGAAAGCCGAGCAGCTCGTAGACCTTTCCCTGAACGGCTGGGACGGTGCTGTAGTCAAACGTCTCAGTAACGCGCGTAGACGTGGGCGTGAGCGGCGTGAGTTCCCAGCGCCACCGGTGTCCCGCGGGGTGACGCCACTCTACAAGCCGACCGTCCTCGATGCGCGTCACCGTGCTGGTGATGCGATACGGGAAGCCGAACTGCTTCATCGCTACCGAGAATTTTGCGCCCTGGGTGAGCCGCCGCGGTCCCGACACCGTACCGCCGACGGTGCCCGAGCCGTCCAGCTCACCGTGACGGTGCGGATCAGCCACCAACGCGAAGATGTCTTCGGCCGAAGCCGGCACCTCAACAGTGCGCGCGATTTGGCGAGGCCCTTGCTCAACCTGTTCGACCGTCATACTGCTCAGCCTAGGTGGGGGCTGTCTCTTAGACGGTGTTTCCGGCCTGACGCGCTGCACGTGGGTCTTTCAGGAGCGGCGTCGATGCAACGTATTGCCGCTACGCGGGGTCGACAAGGGCGCCGTCATCCTCGTCGCCCCAAGACTCAACAAGCGTAATTCGCCCGCGCGAATCGCGAATCGAAAGCACGAGCGCAATGATCGCGGTCGCGATTCCGATAACGCCCAGGGGGTTCGCGATACCAATAGCGATATCCAACGCAGGCTGTGTGGATCCGCTGATGATTGTCTGCAAACCGCGAGGTGTTGAATCTGGAAGCGTGAGTCCCAGCAAGAGTCCGATACCGCTTGATGCAAGGAAAAACACGTATGTTATCGCGCGAGTTTCGAACCCTCGACGTGCCGTGCGTCGTACCGCGAGCCCCGTGAACACCAGCAAGGCGGCAAAAGTCACACCCAGCGTCGCCGCGTAGATGATGGTGAGGTCGCCACCGATCCCGAAGAGGTGGCGGCCGAAAGAGATCCACGCGGCCACCGCGATACCAGCAACCACGAGCACGTTACCCATGTGCCCTGAGCGCGAGGCACCAGGCGTCGCGCGAACTCGAATTACGCTGTACGTCATCACGCGCTCTCAATCACTGTGCTCGTTACAACCGTAGCCATGGAAGTGCTTGCGCGTGCGCACCTCCACAAATGGACAAGCCCGCGAACCTCTGTCGGCTGCTAGCGCGGATCTGTGACGAGCTTCCGGATCAGGGCGGCGAGTCGCTCCTGCGGAATTCCCGCCTCGCGTATCAGCGCACTCGTCTGAGCGCTGTCCGCGATGTTGTGGAGGATTCGGCCAGAGTCGAGTCGGGTGCCCTGGAGGTGGCCGTTCAGCGTCCAAGCGCCGATTCGGTCCTCGTCGTACGAGTTCGCGACGCTCAGCAGGTTGTAGAGGTCCGTGAGGTCCTTCGGTGCTGCTCGTGAGGTGGTGGCGTAGGCCTTCAGGCTGACCGCGATCTCGACCGATGGAACGCGGACTACGGAGTCGTGGCGGCTCCCATCGGTGAGCATGACGCCGACATCGAGAATGATGGGCTCCATCGCGAAAGCACGCATGAGGCCAGGAGCGGCGTCGAAGCCGCGTCCTCCGTGTTCTACCTTCACAAACTCATTCGTGCCGGACGGCACGAGCAGGTCGATCGCGAGGGGTCCCTTGGCATAGTGGTTGCCGCTCGCAGCAACGTATCCCGCGGCCGTCAGCGCACGGTGGATCTGCCCAGAGGCGGCAATCGTGGTTGATATGGCCGCGTCCGCGTCGGCCGTACGCCGGATGATGGCTCCCGCGACGGGGAATGCGGTCAGCAGCAAGCTGGCCATGTGGCCGCCGACGACACGGACATCCTCGAGGTGCGCGGTGATGCGGACCACGTCTTCTAACGCCTGGTAGGCGGCATCGTCGGCATTCGAGGTCGCGACCGTCTCCACCGAGCGTCGGATCGTCAAGATCCACCTCGTGCCAGCACCAAATCGCGGATCCGTTGAACAGCCTCATCCGCGTCCGGGCCACCCGTCCGCCTGACATCCCACGCCGCAATGACCGGATCGACGGTCGGCGCGTTGGTTCGTTGCGAACACGAGGCTGCGGTTGCCCAAATCGTTTGGTCGGCCGGTACGGTAAACGTGAGCGTGGCACGCGCATCTGTGGTCTGCGCGAAGCCAAGCTTGCTCAGGGCGATCCCCGACGAGGCGTAGATGACAGCATGTGCAGGCACCCGCCACGGCGCCAACTGGTCAGCTGCGGAATCTCCGGAGACCAAAACTTGGACTCCAGCGGATGCGCCAGCGGCCACAACCGCATGCGACTGGTCAGCGACAGCATCCAGCCCGTACCAGTGTGTTGTGATTCCTCCAGGGCCCACGTACTCAGCCATGAACCTATCCCAGAGCGCTAAGCGATCTGTCGCCCTCCAACCAGAAGCTGATCTCACAACAAGGCCATCGAGCGCTTTGTTTGACTTGGACACCGCAGACTGCGTCACGCCGGTTTCTTTCGCCAGTTCGACTTGGGATCGAGGCTCCCCGTCGAGGATGTAGGCACGCATGATTGCCCAGCGACCCCACGGGTTGCGTCGACGGCCAGGCACAGCCTCTGACGCATGTGCCTTCAGGATCGCGTCTGGCGACTGAATCTCCTCGCGGTCCCAGACAAGGAGTCGATCCCTGAGCGATACAACGCCCAACCTCCGATCGCGTTTTGCAGCGTCGATGAGGCCGCGACTTGCGACGGGCACGACGACTAAGACACGCTCGTGGGCATTCTCCAGCAAATGCAGGGCGTCCCATTCGTAGATCGTCTTTTGCCGCACCTTCACTTGCACTGCAGCGGTTTCGCCGTCGCGGCTCACGAAAAGGACAACGCCCCGACGCTCGTTTGAACGCACGGACACGTCGAAACCCGCCGCGATGAGCACGTCAACTACGTCAGACTCAGTAATCGCAGAAGCCGGCACCGTGATCCCCATATTCCTTTTAGTGAGTTGTTTCACTATAACTACTAGTGCGAGTTTTCTCTAGATAGAATCGAGCAGTATGCCGCGAGCCGGAGTCTCGATCTTTCCGTGGTCCAGTCCCGCGACGATCTCAGCGTCCACGGCGCCGGCTTGCGCGCTCAGCAGCATTCTGAAGGGCGCGGCTCAAGTCGACGATCAGACGCAGTGCGGGAGCCCATTTGTTGTCCAGCAGCAGTGTGTCCGACCGGACCAAGCCAGTCAGAGCGAGGAGGACGTTCGCAATCGCCCGGGGTGATCCGCAGACCTGTCGGACGCACTCGGTGATGTCGTGCCCTTCATCGATGGTCCGAATCATCTCGACCGTCTCCACGACAGTACGGTCGACAATCCGCACGTGAAATGCCTCCGGTTTTCGAGCCCGTCTGTCGTCGTACGCTGCTTTGCGGCAGCCAGGCCCACAAAAGACGCGCGGTCGTCCGGTGCCCGCGGCCGGCGGCAGCACCGCGCCACACCGGACGCACTGGGTCGAGATCGTTCGTCGGAAGGTGGATTTCCGCAGGTCGCTCATACGCAGCAGGAGCGCAAGGCTGCACCGTTTCGTCACCGACGAAACAGCCGGGCCCTCGATCTGCAAGAGGCGTGGCAACTCGAATTCAGAGTCCGACGCGATCGCTCGGGTACCGCGTCCTAGGCAAGGAGTTTCAGCGATTGGAGCCACTTTCAAGGCTGCGGCAAGTCGGTGGTTGATCGTGGCTGCCTTCGGACGCAGCGCCACCGTTTTGGACGACGTCGAGCTCTGGGACAGGTTCTTCGTCCGTGCCGGGAATGCGAATCTTTGAGAGTGCACGAAACGGAGAAAACGGCGAACTCGCAAGTCGGCAACAAAGAACCAGTGGGCGCTTCGGACGACGCATTTCAGAAGGATCCGCCACTGTTCACTATCCCCGGTACATGCGCCGACTTTAGATACCGGCCTTCGCCCTTCGTTCGGCATCGACGAGGTCTGTCACCCAGTCCCCCTTGCGGTCCGCTTTATGGCTCTAACCGGATAACGGGAGGAACCTACGCATCATGTGCCAACTAAGGCCTTGAATATACAGCTCCCACCCGATCGCAGCCTCTACTGATTCCGTTTCAGCGAACCAGGTCACAAGATCGTGCTCGGCGAGACCGGCAATTACTGGAGCCCATTCATCACGCCTCGGCATTCCCGACGGCTCTTGTCACTTGGTTGAACCGAGGACGGATGAGTCCGACGCCCGCCTTAAGGGTGCAGCAGCTCGGAGTCTGGCCAGTCCTCCGGGACTAGAGCAGGAGGTTTTGCCCACGGCTGCTCGACCAGCGCGGCCTGGAACCAATCGTCTTTAAGGTTGGCGTGCTCGGTCACAATAAGCTGGAATCCGGGATTCTCCACTTGAACGAACCGTGAAAGTAACTTGAATAGCCGTCGCACTGCCATGAGGTCTGCGTCGGCCTCAGTCCGCTCAACTGAGCCGTCAGCATCCTTGTACCGTTCCTCCGAGGGGAAGTACACCTGAGTCGGCTGATCGATGAGCAGAAAGGAAGGAATCGGGCAGCCGTTCTTCGACGCGTAAAGATGGAGAGCCAAAATCGCGGCCAAATGGTACGCCAAGTGGTTTTCGCCTCCGCCACTACGATCCATGAAGACTGGACGCCCGGGCCGATCGATGACTACTGACAGCTTTTTGAGATCGAGTCGCGCTGGAATCCCGCGAAATTCTGCTTCCAACACGTCGATGTAGCGGGAGACATCCGAGGCAATAATATTCAAGATTGAAGCAAGTGCATCGTCACGATCGTCCCGCCCAATTTGCTTCATGAGTCTGTCGACTCGGTTCCTAAGCTTTCGGTTCGCGTCCTCCGCGTCGGAGACTTCGCTCTCGGAAACCAGGTTTTCGAGGAACAAGCTCACCCGCCCAACAACCCTGGCCGCGGCGATATCGCGAGTACGCATAGCGGCCATCCGTTCGTCCGTCTCCACCAACGCGGAAAGCTCCGCTTCCTTTCCCTGAATCTCTTCAAACGTGCGGCGCACTTGGTCATTAAGGCCCGCCAGGAAGGCGTCGAGTTTCGGCTTTTCCCCCAGCACATCTTCCATCTCTCGATCCAGCGATTCGAGTTCGGCCAGGAGTGCCGTCGCAATCGGTTCACTCATCCCAAGGTTCTGTTGAGCAAAGGGCCATTGCCACTCGCCCGTCTTGGGGTTTCTAGGGAACGCATTGATGGATGAGAGCCGATCTCGTTGCTCCGCGGCTTCGTTCTCGAACCCCCCGGCCTTACTCGAATATTTTCGAACAGCATCTAGCTTGTATTGCAGCTCGCGCCTACGCTTTCGTAAATGCTCAATTTCGGTCGCGAGCTCTGAAGCACGGCTTCCGCCGTCGCTCGAAACCAGCGTCGTCTCAGGGCCCCAATGTTCGAGCCCGCGTAGCGTTTCGATCCGATCCACATCGACGTCGCCCGCATTCAAAATGCCGACGGCCTCCGCCTCGGAATACAAGCTGATGGCCGTAAGGCGAGATTCAGTACTCGAGCCTTGTATCAGGTCAAGCCGTTTCTGAGACAGCGCCAGATCCCGTTTTGCTACACGGAGCTTTGACTCAAGCGAGTATCGATCTGCGGAGTCAATCCCTAACAAAATTGGAAGAGTGTCTCGAATGCTCTGCGGAATGTACGGTTCGTTCTGACGATAAAAGAGTTGATCCTTGTTAGCGACCAGGCCTTGTTTTTGGAACAGGTAGTAGAGCGTGTGTTTGATATTTGCCGCGTAGCTTGGACGGCTATTTCCCACGGGAACGTCAGTACGGTTTTCGGGTATCCCTAGGAGCCTAGAGAGAAGCGAAGTGACCGCTCCGTCCTCGGTATTGGCACTCAGTTCGGCAAAGTTGGGAACGGCGACTTCCTTGCCTCTCCGCGCCATGGCAGAGCTGGAGCTTTGAGCCTCGCCTACTGGTGTCTGCTTGGCGATCAAGACCTCTTCGTCAGTGAACTTGAAAATCACTGCAAACCAAGCGACCTTGTCTCTGATCACTCCCTCAGGAACCTTAAATTCCGAATTTCCCATGCAGTATTCGATGATCTCGGATAGTGCAGATTTGCCGGTCGATGAACGCCCTGTAATTACATTCAGGCCAGAGGTGAAACTGAGGTCTCGCCGACGGCCGTCGTGGCTGTAGATGTGAAGTGATTTGATTCTCATGGGCGAATTCCTAGCGTTGTATACACGGTGGCTCTGTCGCCGATTCGAGCGAATTCCCGTCCAATGTTCCTTGCAATTCGCTGGCAAGAAACTGATTCCGTCGTGCCGGTGACTTGGCTCCGTAGCTTCCTCTTCACGGTGCGCAATTCCCCGCTAGGTGAGACCGATAGACAGCCTTGCTGTGCCAGAAGGCCAAAGGCTTCATGGACGAACGGCAGGAGGTCACGCACGCGCCTATCGAAATCAACAAGTATCTGTGGATTCGCTTCAATCGTGGTGAGCAGGTGGGTCTTTGGATTCAGTGCGAGCGTCTCCCGAGTATCCCGGTGAAGGCTCAGGGGCAGCACAAGAAGGGATAGAGAAAACGGCATACCCCTCGAATCAACTTCCTCAAATCCCTTCAAGGCTCTGTGCAAGACGAGTCCGCAAAACGCTGGGTTGAACAAATTCCTGATCTCGAGTGGCCGCTCAGCCCAGGGCTTCATTTGCTCTCCGCCAAGGCTTTGCCCACGAGCTCGAGAAACAGTGGGTGCCAATATATTCTCGGGGTCGGCCGGGCATTCGCCAGCATGTGAAAACCGCCTCGGACTATGTAAGGTTCAGTCACTCGCTCCCTGATGCGCAAAGTGGCCAGATTTCCGCTTTCTAGATCGGCCCACCGGTAGAGTGCTCGGCCTGCTGCCAGAAGTGTTGGATGCGCACTATCTTCGTCGAGTTCCTCGAAAACCACGTCGCGATACCTGCTCCATTCGTCCACAAGTCGGTCCTCGAAACGTTCCATTTCTCCTGCTACAAGCACATTTTCTCTTGCCCAGACGGACCGCTGTTCGAATGCACGGTAGTAGTCGAGAATCGCATTCCGAATCCGATCGGACTGAACGCCAATTTCGCGCAACTGGACCACGAACTGCCGACCGTCCGTGGTCGCGTCGATCTCGCCAACAGGGAACATCCCCGCGAAATGTATCGGTAAATTCTCGGATGTGTACTCACCTGCCAGAGTTGAAAGCTTGTCAGAAAGTTCGTAGCCTGAGACGGCCTCCGATCGACGCCCCGCAAGTAAGTCAACCGTCAAATCGTTCCACCAACCTTCAAGGCGTTCGAAAATAGCCGGTCGGAATCTTCTTTGAATGCTCCGCATGTGGACATCCATGATTTTCTGGGGGATGTCAGATATGCGCGGAGCCGAATCGACGATCACGATTCTGGAGAAAAAGTCCCTCCGTTCCGTCTCGTCAAGAGGGCTAATTTCAGTCCTAATCTCGGCGCCCAGTTTCGAATTCGACTTCGCTAGAACTCCTAGAGCGTCCTCGGCGGTTTGCGCATCGTCGGCGTCAGTTCTTTCCGGCCTGCTGACGAATACACGCAGAAATGATGTCGCCGATACCTTGGCCGTCGTGAAGAGAAAAAAAGTCAGGTTCGCCTCTAGGCAGCCATCTCTTTTGTACCTCGTTACCCAAATCCGGACCGACTTCCAGAAGTCGGTGGAAAGATCCGTCAGACGGTCGCCTTCAGCTTTGTGCTTCAGCGAGGCTAGCGCTTTAGCACCGGTCTCATGAATGAAGTCGAGATCGTCGTCTTTCTCAATGAGAAGTTCTGTAGATTCAGACAGTTCGAAGAGCCTGAGCAGCGCGAAGCGGGGTTGGTAAATATATCCAAGCCCTTGCTCACCCGCCGAGTACTTGTCTTTCAGGGGATCGGTCACCGCGACGATCCATTCTGAAGCTTGGGCGGGGACGGACTCTCGCTAAGAAGGCCACTCATCCGATTCCCCATTTTTTGCTCCTCGATGGGCTCGGGTGCGGACAATACCCACAGTTCGCGACCCTGCCCCGGTGGCTCAGCCCCGCCAACTATCTCGACGGTTCTCAACTGACTTTACTGACAGGCCAACATCGAAATGGACCGCTGGACAATTGGTGCCCACCCCAGTCGTGGGGCCAGAAACTGGTGGGTGTCGCGATGGACGCAGCCGCGAAGCCGTGGCAAATGTCTTCCTAGGAGATTCGACTCGTTTACACGCGCTCAGGCCACTGCATGCCTCGACGGCGCCCCGGGGCCTAGCGTTTCTTGCCCCCGATCCCCGGCACGGACACGACTTGTGTCATCCATGCCGCGATCTGGCCTTCGTCGAGGTCGCCCAGGGACTCGAGCTCCACACCCCGCGTCGACTTGCCCATCCCTACCGGTGTCACCGGCGGTACCGGCTCGAGTGCCGTGCCGTTGATGAACATGAGCTTGATGTGGCCGGCGAAGCCGCCGCAGCTGAAGCACCACCCGTCGCCTACTCCGTAGTACGCCATGCCCCACTTCACAGAGCGCTGAAGGTTGGGCAGTGTTTTGGCGGCGAGTGCGTCGATTGCTTCGATAATGCCGCGCTGCGGCTGCGGAAGGCTGGCGATGTAGGCGAAGACGGGCTTATCGCCGACGGCCGCTTTGGCGGGGCTCGCGCGCCCAGTCATAGCTTCCGGCAATGTCCACGACGCATCGCCAGACACCGCAATGCCTTTGGCCGGCTTTTGAACTTCGCTCTTGCCGCTCTCGCTGCTGTCCATGGCGAGATGCTATTCCTTCAGCGTCGCCAAAAGACGATTGCGCATGCTCAAAATTCGGTGTATCACTGAGGATAGTTCTAGTCGGCACCCTCGGTACCGGAACGAACGTGAACACGGGATTCAACAAAAAGTCCAGATCAGACGGCGGTGCCACCGTGGCACCACCGCAACTCTTGCCAAGCTCCGGTCGAGAAGTGCGGCGGGGGTCGGGCAGCCTATGGCCTGACTTGAAAAAAACCCCAGATTGGACGGTGCTGCCACCGTGGCAGCACCGTGTTCACTCCTCATCTTTCGCAAACGCGCGGTCGAGAAGCGCGGCGGTGGCCGGGTTCACCAGCTCGCTGCGTTGGATGTAATGCTGCACCGTGATCCTCGTGTCCGTGTGGCCGAGCAGCTCCGCGGCAAGTTCGATGCTGGCGTTGGTGTTAACCGCGGTGGCGACCGTGCGGCGAAACATGTGCGGTGTCACTCCGTTGATGCCCGCTCCCTCAAGCACCTGTCGCAACTGACGACGCACGTTTGCGGTCGTCAACGGAGTGCCGTCGCGGGACTGAAACAGCAGCCCATCTAGGCCCAGACTCCCGAATTTGGCGAGCCGCCGGCGCACGGCGTCGGCGGTGAATGTGGGCAGTGCCACAACACGCGTGGACTTCGCGGTTTTGGGATGGTCTTGCCGGAAGGTCAGTTCGCCGTTGCGACTGACGATGGTTCCGGCCAGGCGAATGGAGGGCACGGCACTGGTGATGTCGATGTCCCGGCGTCGGATGGCGAGAACCTCACCGATCCGGGCCGAGGTGCCGAGCATCACCTCGATGATCGCGCCGAGCTGGCCATCGGGTTTGGGGCCAGAGATATGGTTGACGGCGCTCTCCCAGTGCGCGATCGCGGCACGGATGGCGTTCACCTCTGGGGCGGTGAGGGCATTGGGCACGTGCGGCTCTCGGTGGAGGCGGGCGACGTGGTGCATCGGGTTGCGGGGGAGTACCTCGTGCCGCACCGCCAGTTCCAAGGCCAGCCGCAACACGACCCGAGCCTGTTTGGCCCGGCTGTAGGAGAGCTTCCCGAGCTGCTTGATGTATTTGTCGCACCGGGCCACGCCGATCTCCCGCAACGCCAGGTTGTCGAAGCTCGGTGAGACCAGGGTGCGCATATTGCGCTCGTACAGGTTGCGGGTGGTCCGGGAGATCCGATCCTCCAGGTCGATGTCTTCCAGCCAGTACGTCACCAGGTCTTTGAACAGGCTGTCCGGTGACAGGCTCGTGTCGGCGGGTTGAAACAGGTCCCGATTGGCGAGCTTGGTCTTCAGCGCCCGCTCGGCGGCGTTAGCTGTGGTGCCGGTGGCTTGCACGAGGCGCGCGTGGCCATCCCAGTCCCGGTATCGGGTTCGCGCCGCGTACCGGCCGGTCGGTGTCTGGCGGGTGTTGATGTCGCCGAAGGTGCCGATCGTGAGCCTCTGCCGGGCCATTTCAGCTCACCGCCGATCGGTGCGCCTGGGCTCGCTGGGGGAGGGCTCGCGCTGCTGGGCGATCCAGGCTCGCACGTCGGAGATCGCGAACTTCAGATGCTTGCCGAAACGGTAGGCCGTGGGCCCTTTGCCGTGCACCCGCCAGTCGTAGACCGTGGAGATGGGGATGCCCAAATAGGCCGCCAGCTCGGCAACGTCCATCAGAGGCTCGAGCCCCCAGCCGTCGGTGGGAGGGGAGGTCAGCTTGTCGTCGTGGATACTCATGCCCAGAAGGTGCGCACGACGATCCCGAACGATCGGGACGTACCGAAACCGACGTCGTCGACTCGCACGACACAGCCGAATCACCGTCTCTAAAACGCGCAAAGTGATGACCTAGTGATGACTTAATCAAATCTTCAACCTAAAAAGTCCCGGAAACCCTTGAGTTTCCGGGACTTTTGGTGGGCTGTTCGCGAAACCCGTCAGGGCACGGAACTCAGGCGTCTGTCAAAAGCATTTTCCTCCGCCCTAGGACACTTTTTCCTCTACTTCTGTTTCTTCGCCTGACAGCGACGAACGGGGGTTCTGCAGTTGCTGTAAAAGCCTCGACCTGCAGGGCAGTGGTTGCTGGCCATGGTGCTATCTGGATAGGCGCCCGCAACTGCAGGCGCGTGCCTGTCGGCCTAGTTCTCGTCCCGGGCCGCGTAAACCTCGGCCGTGAGCCCGCGCATTCCGGCACGCATCTCTACCAACAGCTCCTGCCGGTCTCGGTCCCTGACTTCATGGAGAAGGTACCTGATTTGGTCGCCGTGGGTGCGCCGTTCTTCGTTATCTCGCAGGGCGTCGCGTAGGCCAATCGCGGTGAGCTCCCCGCCCAGAGCTTCCGATAAATTTATGCGCACGTTTTGCGCCGTTCCAGAACATTTGCTGCACCAAGGCCGGTCAATGGCTTCGAGGATAGTGAGCGGCTCGCCGTAGAGGTAGACGCCGACCTCGAGGTAACTGTTCGGTCGGTGAACCGGGGTCCTACTGACCGCATTGCAGGCGAAAGTCGTGCCCCAATGCTTCGTCCGCGCAGTACCGCCGGACGAATCGACTACCGATGGGTTTGGGCGAAGGACGCAAGCGACAGTCGCTTCACCATATATATCCGGAACAATCGCGTGGAGCGACAGCGTCCCGTTTCCACAGAATTGGCAGTACCCGGTCTTCTTCAGCGATTCGGCTAATGCAACGGAAACGGCAAGGTCCTCGACCGTCGGCGCGTCGACCAGGGTCGTGAACGCCCGTTCGCCCGAACCTATTTTGTGCGGTGGGTCTTGCTCGATGAAACCCGTGCCGTACGGGTTTGACCGGAGCCAAGTCCGGTCAGCCGAGTTCCATCGCAAGCGAACCCCCGACCCGTGGTCACTGTAAAGAACGACAGCGAACATTTCAGACAGGATGCTGGGAACTGCAGACGGGGGGATTTCTGACATGAAGCCATCATGCCGTAGGGCGTCACGAGGACTGGCACAGGGAAGGTTAGTCTCCGCCTACGTCCGAACGCGTGACCTTGAACTGCGCTCGCGTTAGACAGCGTGCAGCAATGCGCGCAACTCGTTCAGGCCGTACTCTCTCTCAAGTGACGGCTGAGGTTCGCCAGGAACGACTGCAGCGAGAGCGTGAAGTTATTCGCGACCTCTTCAAGAGCAACAAGTCCTAACCTATTCAACTCGCAGGGTGTTTCACGAAGCGCAGGCGCATGACGCCGGGCCAGTTCTACTAGTCGGGCCGTTCGCGAAGCCCGTCAGGACGCGGAAGCCAGGTGTCGAGCGAATTCGTTTTCCTCCGCGGGCTGACGCTATTTTCCTCCAAACCGACTCTCTGAATTACGGGAGCCAGCGAGCAACGGGTATTGCCCACCGCCGGCGCATGCAACCGCGGCCACAACCCATGCCGATGTCGGAGCGTAGATGGAGAGCGAAACTGTAGCTGCTCTATGACGACTGAATGACCGCAGGAGACGCCGCCAGAGTGGCCGTCCCGCTCGGCTGATTGTTGATTTTCGATAGGTCATCGCCAAGCGGCACTCGATACTGAAGACGATTTGGCCAGAACCATCTCCGGGCGAAGCCAAAGGTCTGCCGCCGCCACCTCAGCGTGATGCGAAGCTTCGACATCTCGAACATGGTGGCATCGCCGCTCATGTATGGACGGATTCGCCGGTCCTGCAGGGCCCGTTCATCTCGCCGCACATGCGCCTGTATCAACACTTGAATCTCTCCACCAGGTTCAACGCGAAGGCGCCCTTCAGAGGGGAACTCGCGTAGCCCGTCGAGGTGGGGTGCTCGCATCACCGCATGGGAGTCCTCGGCCGCGGCCGTTCCGACGTTCCGGAAAACCAATGCAATCATATTGAGCTCGGAATTGCAGTCCCGAAGCAGGATTCGGTTGAGTGACCATCGCACCCTTGGCCTGTAGACAATGGACCACGCCACGGTCCAGACGAACGAGATGATTCCGACGACTCCACCTACGACCCCGAGCAGCGCTGCTGATTCGGGTAGTTTCAGAATGTCCATCCGTTCAGAATACTGGTACCGAAGTAGCGCATTGCCACGCTTTCGGTCGGAAGTCCGGGCCCCAAAATTCAATGCGGATGCAATCCCGTGTGAGCTTGGATGAAGCCTTCTCGCGCACGTCAGGAGACACCACGCGAAGCGACCTATCATCATTTATCGGCACTCCGACGACGAAGGAATTCCCGCGGGAATCTGGCCGAGCGCGTTGCCGAAGAAAGCAAAGTTTGAGAGAAACGCACGCTGACATCCTGACTCGCCGATGCATTTGCAGAATAAGGCTATCCGTCTGTTCGTGCGATGCGCATAACCAATCGCAAGTCAGCCCGCGAACCATGGAGGGTCGGTTTTTTCAATACGTCGGACTCTAGTCCTCGGCTTCAAGTGCGACCTGTTCCACCACAGTCATCACTGAAAGTCCCGTGGACTTCACCGCAGTCGCAAGCCAAGTGTTTGCTCCCGCGAAGACCAGCCCGCTCGCGCCTTTCGGGTCAACTCGCAGAAGCTGAACCGGGGCTCCTCTCCGAGCACCTGCCTGAATCGCCGCTTCGGGATTATCGCTGAGATGAACATAGACCCGGGACATCGAACGAAGTCCTGCGCGTGCCTCGAAAATCGAAGCTAAACGGTCACTCGTGGTTGCGTGGTAAAGCTGCTTGGGGGCTTTTGCCTCACCGTAGTCGATTCGCATATCGACCGAGTGACCGTAGAGAGCGCGAATCTCAAGCCCATCTAACTCGAAACGTTTTTCCCCCATTGCACCTGCCACAACCAGGAGTTGGCTGGGAGTCACCCGATGACCACTGGCTTTGAGTTTTTCGGCCAGGTCCTCCGCGTACATCCATCCCCCCCGAACAACAAATGCATCTGCATCGTGCCTCAGGTGAAATGCCATGGCCTTGCTGATTCGCATCTTGTCAGCTGGTGAAATCGAGTTGTAGCGCGTTGGGTCTGAAAGCCCGGCCTTCACAGACCAGGCGACAGCGATGTCATCGGCCCACGCCGCAACGTCTGCGAATTCTGACGACGCCGAAAGTTCCTTCAAAAGCTTGAATCCGTGTAGCCGAAGGGAGTTTGTTCCGGTGGGGTCAGTCAGGAGGCTGACTGCTCGCGCAGCGGTGCTCGCTTGATAAGCCTTTCTGCTCATCTCATAATCAACGTCCATTCCGAGATTTTCGAGAGCACGGACGTAGAGCGAGTGCAACTCGTTGCGACCTGACCAATCGTCCGGGGCGTATATCGGCGAATCGTCAATGAGTTGGGCCAGCTCATACATTGCGGGCCTTGAACCCACCGTCTCAAGGTCCACTGCGAGTATTCGAGCATCACCATCGACAAGCCAGTTGAGGGAATGTGCGTCTCGCCGCGGTAGCGCGGGCATCGACTCAACAAGCGACCACCACTTGGCGAAGGAAGCTTCGCCATTCGGCGTAATTGCTCGGAGCCACCGGCCCAGTTCTTTCGTTTTGATGTCACGTCGCCCGTGGCGAGGCTTCATTCTTTTCGCCTCGTTAGCGTGGATGAACGCCAAGAACTCGACACACGACTTCAGCACTCTGGCAGGTGAACCTGTTTGTTCCGCCAAAACTGCCCTCAGCGTCCTGCCGCTGAGATATCGCCGGACGCTTATGACATGCTCGACGCCGCTTTCGTGCCCATCGATGTGCTCGCTCATTAGATGCTCGACGACTCCGAAACGGGCTTCGAGTTCGGCGTCGCGAATGTCTATGCTTAGAGCTCGCGCTCGAGACAGGTCGCGTTGCTGGCTTTCCAAGGACATGTCCTTCAGAATGAAAGTTTGGCCTGATACGCCCGAGTAGTCGTCCACAGTCACAACGCCTCCCCGACCGCCTAGGCCTCGGCGACGCAGCTCCGGACTTGCAAGAGCGCACTTCGCCGCCATTCGAAGGATGGCTTCAGAATTACCGGTGCGCACCGCGCGTAGCAAATCGACGTTGATTGACGGGACCGCCAGAACGTTCGGAAGAGCACCGTGCTCCTCAATTTCCGTTGCAAGGAGCACCAAGGGCGACGGCGCACCGCTATCCGACAGGTGCTGTTCAATAAGGATATCAATCCCTCGGCGTCGCAAGTCCACTGCCGATTCAATCCGCGCGAGTAGCAGGTAGTCCTGCGCTTGCGCCAGTCGAGACCGCATTCCGGCAAGGGCGTCCTTCTGCGCAACTGGGTTGCGTAAGCGAATCGCCTCCCTCAATCGAGGTGCTCGCTCGGCCCCTCTTTTGTCGTGGCGTGCCAAACGGGAGAGAAGGTCCGCTAGGGAATCGCGATAGGCATACTGGCCGCGATTCGCGGCTGGAGAGAGAGCTCCCACAAGCGCGTCCGCGGCTTGAAAGAGGATTGGCGGCATATCCGTGTTGGTGACTCTCAGAGCAAATGGGAGTTTCATTCCGCGTAGGGTCAGGTCGTTCAAGAGGGAGGAGCGTTCAGTGAGAAACTCCGCGATTGCGGCGAGCATCCGGAATCGGACCTCGAACGTCAATTCCAGGTCGATATCTTTCAGCCTTGCCAATGATTTTCGCGCGATGGCGAGGAATTGCTGTCGCGCGCGCTCTGTTTCCGCGTGTTCGATTAGATTTAGCCAGACCTCAGCAACATTCAGATGCCAAGTTCCCCAATCATTGTCAGGAACGTCCTGGGTATTTATCCAACTCGCGATGTCCGTGAGGACGTTCTTGTCGCTGCCCTTCCGGTACAGCTCGAGACTCGCCTCAAGATGATAGGACGCGGCCGAGATGTCGAATGACCGCTCAGCCGCAGCTCTAAGATATCCCTGCGCCGTTTCTAAATGACCGACCTCGACCGTTGAAAATCTCGCGGCGATGACGACGACTTTGCCAAAATCGCGTTCTGCCGCGTGCCGATTCTCGACTGACCAGGTAAGCCCTGCGTCGCTCCCGGGTTCAATCCCGATGAGTTCCTGCAGGTACTCACGAGCGAGATTCGCGGCCCGCGCGAGCACTACGGGCATATGAAATGGAACTGTGTAAACATTCTGCACGAGCGCAGCCGATACCGCCCGCCTAGCCGCCAAGAGACTATTGACGTACGAGCCTCGAGAAGAGCGCAGATAGGCCCCGATGCCATCTCCCCGGGTGCTGAGCTGTTGTTCCTTGATGAGCGCTGACAACAGGTTTGGCGGCGCCAGCTGACGACTCGCCCCCCAGAGGCTCGCTAGCGCTGCGGATGTAGTGCCTCGTCCTACCCATTGCGCAACTGAAACCGAGCCTTCAACCTCAATCCATTGCTTCACCGAGGGCAGAAGACTGATGTCGATTCGTTCAATCGACCGAACGATGTGAGGAAAGTCGGTCTGGACCTGCAGGACGAGCATTCGAATAGTTGGTTCTTCGCGAGGTCCACTGAGTCGCGCGGCCAGCTCTGAAGGCGTCGGAATCGTCATGCATTACGTCCAATCGCAGCGCCGTTCAAGTCCGAACTAGGCGCGTTCAGAATGAAGAGACGGTCTCGGGGATTTGCCAAAGTTTTGCTCTCTGTTTCGTTCGACTGACGCTGGCATCGCCTTGGCTCCCCAACTCCGGTACCAATCGCTGTGAACCCGCCGTTGGACCAAGAGGCCACTACTCTCGAGACTATCGAACCCTCTTCGGCCGGCGTCCCTCCTTTAATCACCAGTCCAGGGGGCATTTCCATTCGCGTTGATGCAAATCTTCACGCCTAACGAATATCCGGACGACATATCGATAGCGTCCCGCCACCCACAACGCCGCCGGTTATGTTTGTCCGCGGTCAGGTCCCACGGGGGTGCGAACCCGGCGTCACCTTCCGATTGTCCGGACGCTTCTTTGCCCCCGAGACCACGGCGAGATGGTTCATCCACTTGCTTAGTGCGAAGCGCTCCGTCGCAGCCCAAACGGTGATGTGCCCACACACGCACTCCAGCCGGAACGCGCGGAGGGCGACGGAATGCTTCGTTGATTCCTTCTCCGTCAGCTTCGGCGGCGGACTCACATGGACCGGCGCCGAAGCACGTAGGGTCTCCCACCCGGGAAACCGGTTCATCATTGTTCTCCTCGGTCCAGCTCCATGTAGCTCCAGAAATTCGACCAGCCTCGAGGACCGACTGTCACCCCACACGCCGGACCGCCCATGCACGGCGTGCCGACAGCTACCACCGTGCGCCGGATTCAGTGGCGACGAACACCGGGAATTTCCCGACTGACGCCGCCCTCTCCACGTAACCCTCGTCTTCCAGACGATAGAGATATCTCGAGATGAGTTTGAAGGCATCCGGCTGACCCATCTTTACTCCACGCCGCACTATCTGCTGATAGGCATCACGGACTCCAAACGGCTTGTCATATCCGGCGATGAAATCGAAGTACACAACGCACTGCCACCGAACGAGCAGCCCATCGGGTTTGGTCTCAATGCGCCCCCGGAGATATTCCGTGAAGTAACCCGTAATGAGGGCAAGCGCTTCGCTGCGGCTCCACCGCTGAACATTCCCCAACGCCTCCCTAATGCGCGAATGTGCTTCCCCCCGTTGCTCCGCCCACCGCTTCTTCCGCTGGGCCTTCTCGTGCGCTCTCCGCTCCCGATTCTCGGCGACTTGAGCACGCGCGTCAACGTTGTGGGTGCGAAGCTCGTCCGTCTGTTCGTACAACGCTGCCAACCAATGGCTGGTCAGCCCGCGAACCATGGAGGGCCGGCATTCTCCGAGTGGTAGAAGCTCCAGCACTGCACGTCGACTCATGTCCCAAACGGCGGTCCGCTCGCCCCAATAGCTCTCATGTTCCACGCTGTAGCGGTCGCCTTCACCCACGGCGACACCGACCACTTCTAACTCCGGGTTGAGGAAGAACAACGCACTTTTGGAGTGGAGAACGGCTTCGTGCGTCGGGCTGAGTTTCAGGAACTCGTCCGAGTCGAATTTCAACTGCTTGCCGGTGTGCCCGAACAACCAAACATCGACGATGCCCTGCCCGCGATACGAGTCGTGACGATGCCGCCACGCATCCGGCGTGAGTGGGCTGTACTGCACCTCGAAGGCAATCCGGTCCCCGTGCGGCCCGGTGAGGAGGACATCGGCCTGACGCTCACCCTTCTCGTTGGTGTACTCCTCCCGAACCGCAACCGAGTTCGGATACGCCTCGGTCAGCCAGGACTCGACGAGCGCACAACCCTGCGAATGAAATATTGACTCCCGAGAATGCCCCCCTTTCCCGGAAAGGTGCTGCAGCCCGTCGCGTTTTTTCGTGCGGTGGGCGGTGGTCAACTTCGAGTCGCATCCCGGGACGGGGCAGACGACGTGCTCCTTTACGAAGCTGCGGAACTCAGTGGCCGTGTCGTCCTCGAGATGCCACAGCTCGCCCGTGTTTTTGACCCGACCCCAAACGAAGACTGCCTCTCCGCCCTGAAATGCGGCCAGGCCTGCGCGGTGCTCTTCAGCGAAGTGCGCAGCTCCATTCGTTGTCGCGGAGAAAGGCACCTGCGGACCTGCCTGCAGCACGTCTTCTATAACTGTCAGCGCGAGCGGGTGTTCGATTCGAGCCTCCGATATATAGCTGACCGGCATGTTGTATCCCGCAAAGGAGTTCAGCTACACCTGGCGCTATGCACCGCTCTCGGACAAGGCCAGACTCTCCTCATCGACTTTGACGGCATTGTTTACGTTTACCGTCGAGTCCCACAAGCCGACCGTCTCAATCGCGATGTCTGCGCTGACCACGTCAGCGTAGTGAAGACTTGTGTTCTCAAATGACTTGAACTGGTAAATTGCCGAGTTCATATGCTGGGCGTTGAATACCCCGATGCTGTTCAGGAGCTTGAAGTCGGCAACGGTAAGTCCGGTTGTTCGTTCGAACAACTCCGAGTCCAACGATTCGATGACGTCTTTCAACGCTTCTTCGCGGAAGTCCGTGATGTACATGAAGACCGGCACCTTCGCAACGAATTTCTGCAGCTTCTCACGAATCTCTTTGCGATGCTTCGAAGCTTCGGACTGCACCTTCTTCTGCTCCGGGTCGAGTTTGCCACCCTGCGCTCGCTTTGCTTTCTTCAGAAGTTTGCTGGACGTAACGACGTGTTGAGCGGAGTTTGTGAGATTGCGGAAATCCTCAATCTGCTCGAGCGCTTTGAGAAGTTCTGGTTGGTTGAGAAGCGCGGACAGTGTGTGCTCGCTGACTTCCACGAGCAACGGCGAACTCCACCGCTGCGCAAGAGCCGTCGCTCCGATACCTGCGGTCGCCCAGTTGAGCAGCTCCCCAGCATCGAGTTGGGTCATGCTGCCACCCGAGAATTGAAAAATGGGTAGGTGGTTCAGCAACTGCCCGATGGCTTTCGAAGGAGAAACGTCGCCGGCAGTGGCGAGCCGTAGCCCGTATTCGGCAACAAGCCCGAGTGCTCTGTTGGGGTCAAACTCGAAGACGTAACACGTGTGTTTTTGAACGTCCATGGTTCCGTCGGGATTGCGAAAAGCCCACGGTGACTGAACACGGAACGCAGCTTGAAAGTACGATTCTGGTGACTTCAGGGAGCGAAGCATCATGATTGCGCCCCACTCGCGAACGGTCACCCCGGTCATCAGTTTTCCACACGACAACGTAATGGAACCTGTGGACGCGCCCTTGCTGATGGCCGCTTCTACCGGTGGTTTCGCAGCGGCTCCCTGGCCCGCTTTGTTGCCTGCGGCCACAACGACGGTGAAGTGTTTGAAGTAGGAATGTTTCTTGAGCATGTCACGCATCGCGTAGCACGCTGCCACATCGGCCATGTACCAAACAGAGTGTCTAATGGATTCGGTGAACTCGGGAGATTCGTACGGGAACGGAGCTTTCTGCCCAGTGACGACCTTTGTTTTCATCTGGTCGCTGAGCTTGCCCCGCAGGAGTTCCAAGAATTCTGAAACCCTTTCCTGGTCCTCAAATGCATAGGCACCAAGCTCAGTTGACTTGCTCGAAGGGACGCGCTTCTTGGCTCTAAAATACTCGCTTAGCGAGAATCCGTTGAACTCCCCGTCTTTTGCCCACGCGCTGGCCTGGTCGCCAAGCTCGTATGAGAACATTTTCATCTGAGGCAGGTCGATGTAGGGATTCTGTCCCTCTTCCGCCTTCCAAAGACTTTTCGCCGATTGCTCATCTACATAGGTCCAGTTGAAGATGGCATCTTCAGTGAACTCCCCGTTCGTGATGGCTCGAAATGGAGTGCCAGAGAGGTACAGGTGGTGGTGGGATTGCAGCCCCAGGTCCTCGTCTGTAATCCGTTCATCTGGCTCCTCCGTCTCTGCGATTTCTTTGTCGACGGGGTCGTAGAGGTCTCGTGCCGAGTCACGCCAAGCGCCGAAGTGATATTCGTCCAGAATGACGCAATCCCATTCGAGCAAGTGAACAGTCTCGTTGTGGGCCTTGATTTGTCCGTCGGGTGTCTTGCCGTTGAGGTCCTGGAATGATGCGAACCAGACCAGAGGGTTTGACTCGTCTGCAAGCTTGTCCATCTCGGCTATGGAAGTGTCGCGGTCGACGAACTGCCATCCCTCGAAGTCGACATGACCAAGCAGGTCATCCTTCCAAGCAGCTTGTACGGCGGGTTTGTACGTCAATACCAAGATGCGTTGCCAGCCCATCTCTCTCGCCAGCTGATAGGCCGTAAACGTCTTACCAAAGCGCATCTTTGCATTCCAGAGAAACCTGGGAGCCTTTCCGCCGGAGGTTTCTGCTCCATGCGCCGCAAAATAGCCGGCCGTGACCGCGACCGCATCTTCCTGTTCTGGGCGCATCGGAAAATCGAGAGTTCTGGCCGAATCGAATTCAGTGCCGTTCCGGACTGCGGTAATTGCCGCTTCAACCTCATTGACCGTTGCTTCGAACCATTCACCGCCCGCACGCTTGATACCTTGCGCTTTCAGCGCCTGGTGGACGGCATGGTCACGGAAGAATGAACCATCAGTTCGTTGAGCAATCTTATCCACCAAGATTGTGACGCCTTCAAGAGCCGGATACGCAGTGCCCAGTTGCTGCTTGATGCGAGCGCGCGCCGACGACTTCGTAGTCTCGCCAACCTTGATGACTCCCTTGCCAACAATGCGTGTGTTTCCGACTGTACGTTCCCATTTCACGTCATCGCGTCCAATAACCGTGTACGCGTACACACGGCGAGGTGTGCCGGGCGAGCCCACAGTCTCGACCTCGCTCAACGCGAGACCCTGGGCCTCCGTTTGCTCTGTCAATTGGAGGCCGCAATCGAAGGCGCGGGCATCTCTTTCACTTGCGATTCAATGAACTCAATCTCATCCTTGGTCAGTGCGTAGCGTTCGTAGAGAGCTGCATCTGTCCATTCTCGGTCCATAGGCAAGTCCGGAACGAAGGAGTAGACCCCCTTCGCTGCATCTTGTGTTGGCTTTCGAAGCGACACCAGAAAGCGAACGAAGCGGGTCCGCAGATACGCCGCATATCGCTTTGCGACCTCTTCCGTGGCAAATCGCCCGGCAACCAAGTAAGTTTCGGTGCACGCCTCCCCGGGCAACGCAACAATGGGTCGGCTCAGAAACATCGTCTCAACTGCGGCGCTCGTCCCCTGCACTCGCGTCATCAGCACCTTCCACTCTTCTACCCATGACGCATTCTGAAGTATTCCAGTGCGCTCTATCCAAGAAATTCGTTGGGAGCCGTAGAGCTTCACCGGGTCCGACAACTTGGCTGCAGTCGTTACGCCATGGAAGTTGGTTGGGAATCCGAATGGCTTGCGGCTTGAAACACGCTCGTTGAGGGTCGTTTCTGGACTACCGCCGGCACGATGTACGCGTACCTTCTCAAGAATGGAAACCGCTTCGTTTCTCCGCACAAGCACGTCAAAGGCATCCAGGTACCGCTCGACAGGAGCACCAAGCGATTTGCCATCCCACATCGTCTCTACTGAGCAGGGCCCTCTGTGTTCGCGTGCCCAGAGGAAGTACGACACGCCTCCTCGAATCTTGACCCCGGGGAATCCGTCATAGAGCTTGGGATAGTCGACAAGCTTGCTCATCCGTTTGTCGGCCAGCATCCGGGCCCGGAACTGGTCCAGCCCCTTGCCCCCGCGAACCATCGCGAAGGAGTAATCATCAGGACGTACCGCGGGTTCAGATTGACAGCCGCTTCAACGAAGTGTTGGTAAATTGGTGCCGCGCTGGCCCCGTGCCCTCCGTCTTCGGTCTGATACGGCGGGTTGCCGACAATTACATCGAATTTCATGTCGGGAAGCTCCTTTGTGGGGAAACCCCCATGGATAAATGCGTACGCGTGGTTCTCGCGCTTTCCGCCGCGTTCAAGCGCCGAGGGTGCTCCGCACACAACACAGGACTTGGATTTTTCCCCTTTGCCGAACAGGTGTTTTGCGGGCACGAAGGGCAGATTCCCGTCGGCCGACTTAAATTCGACTACTGACCTCGAGCTGGATGCATCGCGCGAGTAGTAGACACTCCGCCGGGCGATGTGGCCGGTCATCTCGGTAATTGACGCACCAAAGAGCATGTTCCGAAAGATGTGCTCGCGCCGTCTCTCGAAATTAGGCTCCCAATCCTCGAGTCCATCAAGCAGCCGAGCTGCCACTTCACGCAGAAATACGCCCGATTTGCAGAACGGGTCAAACCATCGATAATTCGGCTCACGCCACACTGCATCTGGCAGCAAGTCGAGCATTGCGCGCGCAACTGCAGGCGGGGTTGGTACCTCGTCATTCGAGAGCTGGGCCAAGCAATCGAGTATGTCCGGCACATGTTGGCTGGACTTCTGGGCACTATTTACCAGACTCATTTGCGTTCCCCCCGACGAATGGCCCCGGATACTGGGCCAACTCACTGTAGTGAATTCCCGTACTGTCACGACGCGAAGCGCCTGAATACTCCCCGAAAAGGTCAAGCTGAGGTGCTTCCTCCGGCTCCGCCAGCGTCTCCCATTCACGGGTGAAAGTTGCCCCTCGCCCCGGACGATATCTGACAAACACGATGTGCTTTGTGTCGAGGAGAGTGTCAGCTCGAACGATGTTCGTCGCGAGGATAGCCTCGACTGCAGTGGCGAATCCTTGTGTCGGTGCTTGGGTGTTCAGGTCTCGGTCGAGGTGCGACGAAATCACTGCCCTAAGGCGGTCGCGAGACTCCGTGACATTTTCCGGGTCGATGTCTATGCCGTAGGTGGACGCAAGACATCGGAGAATACGGTGTTCATATCGCTCACCGCGCCCATAGCTCCGAACGGTGACTGTGGATAGCTTGCGTTGGAGAATTTCTTCGAGAAAGTTTCCAGAACCGCATGCTGGCTCCAGGAATGTCCGGTCGTGGTTGCCGGTGTCCTCTGCGCTCGGGAACATATCCGGAACTAGGTCGAGCATCGCATTGACTTCGCGCTCATGGGTGTAAACCTCAGCCAAGTCTCGAACGCGCTCGCGAGTCCTTATTTGGACATGTCGCTCACGTGGTGCGATATCACCTGCGGTGAGCATGCCAGACACCGGCTCCAACGGAATAGCATTTCCCACCATCTGCTCCTTGTATCGCACCCAAGCGAAATTCCGAATTCATTGCAATAAAGCCAAGCAGGTAGCTGGGACCCCGGAATAAACACAGCCACGCCTCACCTTCACCCTAGCGAGTCGGGCCGACACTGCTTACACGACGCGGCGCAGGGGCGCTTCGACGCACGCCTCCGTCGTCATTGGACTCGAGTCGCGGCGGCGGTCGTGTCGGAGGCAGCCAGTATCGTGCAACCACACGAGAGGGCCTTCAACGATGCGAGCAATTTGTCCGGTCTGCGACCAAACTGTCACGGTAAGCACCACACAAGTGATGACGGCCCACGAGTCCAGTGGAGGTCGCTGCTCAGGAACAGGCGGGCCGCCGGGGAAGTTGGTCGCGGACACCCTTCGCCCTCGACCAACAGCGGCCCAAGAACGCAACTTACTTCGGGCATCTCGAAAGGCCCTGGCGCCGAGGCCCCGCGTTCGTCCGCGACTCGTAGAGCCGCCAGCTTCGTCCCGCCAGCGGCGGAACGAAGTTCCAGCTCGCGAAATTAAGGCGCCGGCACCGATGCCGGCTGTTGCCCGCCGCTCCACCACAAAGCCAGGAGGAGTGGGCAAAGCAAAGTCATTCGAATCACGTCGACAAGCGTCGCTTGCATCCCAACGAATCTACGAAGCAGAGGCCGCCGCTCGCAAGAAGGCGAACCTTGAACGTGGAACCGTGCCCAGACGCAAGTCAGCGCCCGACCCGAAGAAGAAGAGGTGGGTTCAGTCGATAGTCGGTGGAGGGTCTCCGGGGCTGGGCAAGAGGTAGCGTCTTACCGCTGGCCGCCAATCCCCTGCGCGTACTGAGCCGATTGCGGTATCGCTGCGGGGAGTTGAATCGTTGCTTAGCTGTTGACGACTGCCCTGTCACCATTCGATGCTCGCATGGGCAATAAATGCCTCGACGAGTCTTTCGGGTTCGTCAAGGTGGCTGAGCGGCCGGTCGCCGCCAAAGTACGTTGTCGGCGTGTACAACCAGAAAGTCAGACCGAAGCCTGAAAAATCCAGGTCGGCAGCCGCCGAGACGAGTGGCAGCACAAAGGACTCAATATGATTTCGGTCGGGTCCGAACTGGCAGCCGGGGAACACTATTTCTTCCCTCCAGATGAGCGCAATGAGCTGGTCCGTAGCGAGCATTACCCTGATTTTGGGCTCTTCCACGTTCAGCATGGTCGCCACATCGGTCATGGAATACAGCCCATCTAGGGCATGGATATTTTGAAGGGCAACGTCAGTCATTGCCTTCCCGAGCTCTATTCCGGTGAGAAGCGCAATGCGCACGATAGTCGTGCTTTGCTGCGTGTAATAGTCGGCGAATGAGTCTTCGGATTTCATCGTCCAATACCCGGCCTCGCCGACTTTGCACGTATCAAGGGTGCGGAGCGGCCGTTCGAAATCGTTGAAGGTGACGTTACTGCCCACACCCGGGATGCGGGTGACTGTGCCGCGCTGGAAGTTCACGATGTAGCTGCTGCAGACAGTCGTGACGCGCCAGACGCCCGATTCGTCGCCGTTAAGCCCTTCGACGGTTTTCATTGCTGGTCCTCCATATCACGTTCTGCGGCGCTTGAGATGAACTTCATTTCCGTTAGGCCTCGGTTGATGATGTGCCCGGGTGCGGGGTGCTGCTGAACACTTTGCGCAGGGAAAGGAGGTCGGCGTGTTCTTCGTGCGGGAGGCCAGGGGCCGCGCCGTCGAAAGCACAAGGCTTGTGAACGGCGCGGCGCCCGGGACTCAGTTCGGTGTTACGCGGCCGAAACTACTGCGTCAGCAATCCGTTTGCGCTGAGCCGGTCGAGTTTTGTCACAGAGTCGGTTTTTCGGGGACGCCGGTCGGCAGGGCCAAGAGCGCGCTAATATGCGCCTCTCGGTCACGCGAGAGCGTTCCAGATTTCAGCTGCCGCAGTTGACGTCCAAGCCATCTCCCCAGCGCAAACTCCGCCGGGTCAGCGGAAGTTAGGCGCGGCAACCGACCGTTCGTTTGCACGTGCTGGATGGATGCGGCGAGGTTGATTCGCCAGCGGCTCTCGTGCGGGTCCCACTCGAACGCGGGGGAGACGTCCAACCGGATGCGCTGATAGGCGGTGAGCCTGTCATCGAACCGGCGTTGGTGTCGCGCCCATTCCCCGAGTCGGCGCTCGTTGTTCGGCAAGGTCGACCGGTTTCGAGTGTTCTCCCGCGGCGTGTGCTCGCTTGCTCGCCAGAACTCTTCGTAGCGGTGGAGAGCGTCTGCCCAGCTGGCTGAGCGCCGGTAGCCCACCGCTCGGTTAGCCTCAGCGCCGCTCGCACGCCGATGGTCCGCTGTCTCATATTGCTCGGACTCCGGGTCCACATCGCCGACCTGGAACCAGAGCGTGCGTGCTTTCTCGTGGAGTTCGCTGGTGCTTGTTCCTTGTTGCATTGTGCCGCCTGTTCTGGCCGCATGAATTGCTGCCTCACTGCAGCTATGCGCTGTGCCCAAAAGGACTAATTCGGCCCGGGTTTGTCACTGAGTCGGTGGTTTGAAACCAGGCGAATCTCTACTGTTGTGCTCCAGAGCCCGAGACCACGAGACGGAGTCGTGATGCCGACAACCGCGGAACACCCACAGAACGCACTGACGGATGCCGACCGCGGCCGATACCTCGTTACGACGGCGTCCGCGACCCGCTACTCGCTCGACCTCGACGCACGGGTCCTTCGACGGGTGGCCAGCGCCATGTTTAATGACACGCTCAGCCTCCGACGGGATGGTGATGACGTCGACCTGCTGGAAATCGTCACCTGCTGCGTTGGCAATCCCATGGTGGTGCTGATAAACCTGCACGTACCCGGCGTCTGGCTCACCACCCGAGAGACCACCAGAGTGGTCTCAATCGAGCCGATTACCGAACCACCTCAACGGCCATGAGGAACGCTGATGAGCGGGCCTATCAATACCGCCCCATCTACGCGCTGGCCTACTGGGAAACCATTGGCCCGTTCATCGAAGATGCGGTCGCCGAGGTTGCTGCCGCGACGGGGCGCGCACCTCGCAAGCTGTTCCCCGCCACAGTGGCGTTCGTGCTCTGGTGTTGGCAAACACGAGGGACTCCGCTCGAGCGGCGACGCATCTTCCGGCGCCGCGTCGTTGAAGAGTTCATCCACCGTGGAATGGGCAACTACCTCAGCGGCAGCAAAGCAACCCACCGGGCGACGCTCGCTCTGATGGTGGAGGCTCTGAACCCCGCTGACAGCGTTCGAGAGCACCGACCCATTCCCCGGTCCGCACCGACCAAGCCGTACGCACCGAACGATGTCGCCGCTTTACACAGTTGGGCTCGCAGCCAAGGCACACCGCGCCGTCAGCTGGACGCGATTGCACTTCTGACACTTGGATTGGGTGCCGGTTTGGCGACCCGTGAGCTGCTCGCCGTCCGAACGTCAGACCTCGAGCTACGCGATGAACACGTGCTCATCATTGTCTGGGAAAGCCGCCCCCGCCTCGTGCCCGTCCTTCCCGAATGGCATAAACCTCTGCACCGCATCGTCAATGACCTCAATCCCAACGATTGGTTCTTCTGTCCCGGTCGCACCGGAGTTCACCCCGGTCAGGTCACGGACTTCTTGCAGCGTGCCCGGACGACGTTGGATGTTCGACCGAGCCGAATGCGTGCGACGTGGCTTCTCGGGCATTTCATTGCGGGTACGCCCCCGCGGGAGCTCCTCCGCATATCTGGGCTCAAGAACCTCGCGGCGCTTGACCAGCTCATTGCCCAGGCCGCGGAATCGGGCACCCAACCCACTCGCTCTACCTCCACATAGGAGCGCAATCATGATGCGCGACAGGTGACGGTGAACAGCCATGGTTCGGTCGCTGCGGCAGCTCGTGCAGCTTTTCTGCGAGCCCCCGTACACGGTTTACATGACCGACCGAAAAGACCGACTCAACAACAAATTCCTCAGCGACTCCGCAGCATATGCGCATCTAAGGGCTCTCGACCCGGAGCTCCCCGACGCGCTCTGGGGCATCATCGTCCGATATCACCCGAAGGTCTCGCTGACACAGTGGAAGGCCGTACGGGAGTTCACCATCGCTACGGCAGTGCAGATGAAGCCCCGCAGCTACGAAAGCACTCGCCGGCTCATGACAATGACGGCGAGGTTCCACAGCTGGCTGTGGGCTGCCACCGGTAGTGAACTCACCGCTGAACGCGTTTACACATCGCGCAATGTGTATCGCTACTTGCAGGAATTCTTGCCTACCCACTCCGAATCGCATCGGTGGGGAATTGTTCGGCAGCTCGGCACCATCGCTGACCTCCTCGCCAATGGTGGTATCAAACGCCTGCCAGCACCTCACCTGCCCGGGCGGCGCCCCTTCAGCCTGGCCGATTCCGCCACCATGCACAGCTGGGCGGCATCGCTCACAACTAATCTGAAGCGTCAAAACGCGTGGGCAATACTTGGCCTTGCCGGCGGCGCTGGCCTCCGGACCGACGAAATCATAGACGTGCGCCTGGGCGATATCGAAATGACCGACGGGCGTGTCTTCGTCAACGTTCCCGGGCCACGACCACGCCGAGTCCCCGTGATGAACCCGTGGAACCGAACACTCCTCCGCAGCCTCGACCAACGTACAAACCCCGACGAGTTCCTATTCTGCGGCTACCGAAGTAACGAATATCGGCCAACCGCCATCCAGACCTTCCTGACCTTGCATCCGTCCCGGGTGCGCGCCACAGTGTCACGGCTGCGTTCCACGTGGATAGTCAGCCAAATCGACAACGGGCTCCCGCTGCCGGTCCTGAAAGCCATCGCTGGTTTCGCCTCAGCGCAGAGTCTCGATAAACACCTCCGCTATGCGAAACCCCTAAACCTTGCCGACTATATCGGTCTCATCACCGGCGAAGAGGTCGCCCGATGAACGGCGCTGGCGACACCGACCACAGCTACTCCGTGTATGACGACGATTTGGGCGGCGTCACCGCGGAAGAAGTGATGGGGCGGGGCCGCGTTCATCACGTCATCGCTGACGACGTCGTGGTTTTGATGGAAGGCCGTGTTCGCAAGACGGGCGCACTCGCCAAACTCCAGGACTGGCGCGACGAAGATGCCGCTGGCGAGAGCCTGGGTGGCCGACCCTCACTCATCTCGGAACTCGCCATCCTCACGGGCATGTTGCTACTCGCCAAGGCAAACGCGCCGATGTTCATCACTCGACTCGCCGCACTGTTTCAATACGAACTCAGCGACCAATCCCGTGAATTGCTCGGGCTCGAAGCATCCATGACCAGCTTCATTGGGCACGTGGGTGAACAAAAACGTTGGTACCACAACACGCACCGAGCGTTTCATCGTCTCAACGACCTGATGGACCCGTTTCCTCAGGAACGTCGGCATTCAAAGACCTACACCGAGATTCAGCACATTCTGGATACACATGACAGGGTGCTGGCCGACAAACGCAAAGCCCGACTCGACGAATTCACGAAACTATTTCTCGTCATGACGTACAACGAACAACCGCGCCACATTCGTCGTATATCAAGCAAAGTCGACATTTCTTTTGACCAAACTTTTATTGGAACGCCAACAACAAAGGGCTACTCCAAAAAGAGCCTCGCCAAGCGGGTCGCCGACGAAAAGAAAATTGAGGAAAAGCGCACTCTGACGCCGGGGCCAGTCGATGCCTTCGCTGGATGGCACGTACGCGCCGGAGAACGAGTCGACTCTCGTCGTGGCCAATCCGACCAGACGGACCCCCACGGGAAGGCCGATGCGGGGACGAATTACGCCTGGGGATGGGAGGCGAATATTGCTGTTCGTGTCGACTCCGAAGCTCCCGGCCAGTCCCGCTTTCCGGCACTGGCCATCGCCGCAACTCTCAGCTTGCCCAACGTCGGCGTCGCCGAAGAAGCTGTCTCATTAATGAGGGCTGCCAAGGCCACCGGATTGAAGCCAGGAGTCGGAGATGCGGACAAGCAATATTGGGCGAACTCCCTCGTTGAGCGCCTCCACGACCCCGCATTCAACGAAGGATTCACACCCTCGACGGACTACCGCGTCGACAGGCTCGGGGTGCAAGGCGGGGACCACGGCGCAAAATACATCGAGGGAGCGGCGTACTGCCCCGGAACACCCCAGCCGCTTCGCGATGCCACGAAGGACCAACTAAGTGGCCTCCTCGACAAAGAGACCTACTGGGTGCGAATCAAGGAGCGCAAGGCCTTCCAACTGCATCAGAAGGAGAAGCCTGACGCGCGCGGACGTACGGTACTCCGTTGCCCGGCACTTGGGCCAAGCCCCAGTGTGACATGCCCCCTACGGGAACTATTGAAGACTCAGACTGTGGTGGACAAGGAACGTCCGTCGGTTGACCCGGACGATGTGCCCGACTTTCCTGACAAAATTTGCCGCCAGCACTCCGTGTCCTTCGAGGTAGCAAAGATGCGCCGCCAACAACAGGCCTTCGACTACGGCACCAAAGAATGGGACGAATTCCACACCCACGCCCGCAACAGCATCGAGTCCCTCAACGCCCAAGTCAAAGCCGGCGGAACAGAAGATATTGAATCGGCCGGTCGTCGTCGACTCCGTGGATTCGGCGCCGCCCAAATCATTGTCACCGTGCTGCTGACTAACTTCAACATACGCAAAATCGCCGCGTTCATGAGTGACAAAATCAAGGAAGACGCCAAGCGAAACGCTCTCGGTGAACCCACTGTCGCCATCATTCGACGTCGCGACCGCGAGTGGCGAAACCCGTACACCGACACCTATCCGTCCGGCGTCGCGCGACCAGGCAAAGGAAAGAGCGGTGCGCTGACCGATGAAACTGGCGGGCCACCCCGCCGCCAGTAGCAGCGCACTCAGCGAGAACATCACCGCCCTCGAGGGCAAGCCTTCCAGCTGTTAGAACAATCCGACGCGCCACAAAACGGCAAGAATCGCCAGGGCGGCAGCGTCGCCCATCGAATCGCCCTCACCTCGGCGCTCACGCACTGCTTGAACCAGAAATCGCTCCTGAGAATCCTCAGGAGCGATTTCTTTTTGTTCCAACCAGACCGTTTCGCGAACAGTTTCGCGAACGGCCCTTTGGTCGGGCTGACAGGATTCGAACCTGCGACCCCTTGACCCCCAGTCAAGTGCGCTACCAAGCTGCGCCACAGCCCGCCGCTTCCGCACAGCGATTCCAAGATTCGAAACCTGCGGAAGGCAACTGTAAGAGCTTACCGCCTTATGAGAGGACCGATGAACACATGAAATGGCACCGACGATCGCCCTGGTATTGCCGCGGCCTGCGTGCTGATCTGGTTCGTTGGTTGCGTCGCGACGGGTCCGGCGACGATAAGGCTGTCGTGAGACGAGGCGGCAATAACGCCCTCACGCTTAGATTCACGTAACCCTGTTGCTACTCTGATCGCATGGTAGCCATCGCACGCACCGATCACCCCGCCCCGATCGTTCGCGCCCGTCGTGTTTCGGTCCGCTGGTCGCTCGCCGCGGCCGGGCTGTTTCTTGCAGCGGCCGCGCTGCAGCTTGTCGCCTCGCTGGAACGGTGGGTCGTGCTCACCGGCTCATGGACGCGCACCGACATCTCGATTGAAGACCACCGTTTCGACTACTCCTACCCCGCTGACCCGTGGGAAAACCTCGGCACGACCGCGCAATTCTTCGGCTTGGGTCTTCTGCTGCTGGCGCTGGGCATCAGAGCCCTGGCGCGATCAGCCGCGAGTCGCGACAGTGGCTTTGAGCGGATGCTCACCGTCGCCACCGCAGCATCCTTTGGCATCACCGGCATGCACGCCCTCGTTTCGGGCCTCATGGGTGTTCCGTCCCCGCTGCAATTCCTGCCGGTGCAGATGCTGCTGAGCTTGATAGGGTTCGCGGGTTTGATCGCCTTGAGCGTGCGCTGGCTGCGTGTGTCATGGGCGTCATCCGTTGCGTGCCTCTTGCTGCTCGGCGTCACCTTGCCGGGCTATATCGTCGCCACTTTCCAGATTGCTCCGGCCCTTCTGGGCTATCAGTCGCACGACACGACTCCCTTCACCGAGACCATCGTCGCCGTGTCGACGGCCGCGGCAGGCGTGGCGATGCTCGTAGCGGCAGGGATGGCAGAGCGCTCTCGTCGCCGATCCGCTGCGCGGCGTCAAGTGACTGCTTAGCGCCGACTTCCTGCTTCGGGGCGCAGCCGGATCAGCCGGTGCGGGCCATCTTCCTTCAGCTCTGCCTGGTCGCTGCGTGAGGCGAGAAAGTCGGTGAAGGAACGAAAGCCAAGGGGTTTTTCGTTGAACGATGGGTCCATGCGGCGCATCTGGTTCTTGATCGTGCCTGTATTGAGCCACTCGTCGGCATCTCCCTTGGCGTGACCGATCTGCAGGGCACGCACCAGGAGGTCCGTGGCCAGAGTTTGCGGGTCGATGTCATCGCCAAGCTCCGGCTCGTCGTATTGCGCGTCTTCGGTGTGCGAGAACATAGGAATCGTGGTGAGCCTTCGGGCCGGACTGACAACCGGGTCGACCTTGGCAGGAGCCGGTTCGGCGGCCTTGCGGCTCTCGCGCGGGGACTCTGCGACGACCGGGCTGGCCGAACCGATCCCGGGCAGTGAGTCGTAGTCCTCGAACTCGTCGCAGGCGGCGGCGAGCGACGTGCTCGTCGAACCCGCAACGCCGATCCCCACCACGAAACGGCCCAGCCGCTTCGACTTCTGAGCGAGGGCGATGTAGTCGGAATCGCCGGCGATGATAATGACGTGGGTCAGGTCGGGCAGGCGAAAGAGGTCTTCGACCACGTCGACGGCCAAACGGATGTCCGCCCCGTTCTTGGTTCCTCGGGTCGTGGTGGTGAACAGCTGGGTCAGATCCACCGCTCGGGACATGAGCTGGCGCTGGTAACTCGCATTGACCGGAACCGACCAGTCGGCGTAGGCCCGGTTGACCACCAAGGTGCCAAACGACGCAGCGAAGTCGATGATGGCGTTAAAGTCAACCGTCGCAGCGGCGAGCCGAGCGGCGATCTCGGGGTCGGCATCCGGGCTACGTCGATTGAAATCGCGGATGCCGTCACGCTGGAAGGCATTTCGCCCGTGCAACTGCTGGTACCGCGAGATGACGATGTTGTCGAAGTCGATATAGAGACCGACGCGCGCGTCGTTTGGTTCGGTCATGGTGAGCTCCTCAGCCGCAGGCGGAAGACTCAGTAGCGATCCGGTACTCCTAGTTTGCGCCGAGCTGCGGGTGGAGGGCAACTTGGGTTCGACGTGACCGAGGAAGAGGGGCGACGCTCGTTCTTTTTCGAAACCGCCCTTCTGGGTGCCGCCGGCCGCACACCAGCTGGGTCCAGGATCGAGACAGGACTACTGTCTTTCGTGACGGAGAACGAGCAACGGAGGACGCAATGACCACAAACAGTCGAGCTCGGGTGGTCGTTCGCGATGGCCCGTGGGGGTTCGTGTTTCTGTTGGCCTACATCGGCGCGGCGATCTACTTCGTCTCGGTGTCGACCGGCACCTTCTGGGGTGTCATCCTGGGACTGCTGCAGGCTATCGTCTGGCCGGTCTATGTCGTCTACCACGTGCTGCTCTCAATCGGTGCTTGATCGCCGCCACTCGACGCCCGGTCGGCCGACGAGACGCATGAGAAGTGGATGCCCCGCCCCCTCGCTAGGGTGATCAGCATCATGCAAATTCGAGATATCGGTATTTCGCCCCTGAAAGGTGGCCGACACCAGCCGCGGCAGAGCGTTCAGCTGGGGCACGACGGTGCCGCCGGGGACCGTGACTTCGCCGTCGTTGATCTGCACACCGGACAGATTCTGAAAACCGTCGAAAATGCCGCGCTGGTGGGTTGCGAGGCCGATTGGGCCGCTGGAGTTCTCTCGGTGGAGATCGACGGACGGCGATTCTCGGCCGTGCCGGAGCCGACCGGGCAACAGATCGAACTGGAATATTGGGGTCGCGGCACGCCCATGCAGGTGGTTGACGGACCCTGGGCCAGCGAGTTCTCGCGTCTGCTGGGGCGCAGCGTCGTTCTCGCGCGGAGCCTGGTCACGGGAGGTGTGGTCTACGCCGATCCGATCACGATCTCCACGACCAGCTCACTCGATCGGCTGGCCGACAAAGTCGGCGGAGCCGTCGACACACGCCGCTTCCGTTCCACCTTCACAATCGATACCGGCGACGCCGACGCGCACATCGAGGATTCGTGGGCCGGCCGCGAGCTGGTAGTGGGCGGTGCCCGACTGCTCATCAAGGGAGGTATACCGCGATGCGCGGTCATCGACATCGACCCGCAAACCGGCGTTCGGGGAACTCACCTGCTGAAATCCCTGGGTGGCTATCGCCTGAAGGGGAACGACATCATGTTCGGTGTCTATGCCAGCGTCATCCAACCCGGAGCG
Source organism: Cryobacterium sp. TMT1-3 (assembly GCF_004402315.1). Classification (NCBI taxonomy): domain Bacteria; kingdom Bacillati; phylum Actinomycetota; class Actinomycetes; order Micrococcales; family Microbacteriaceae; genus Cryobacterium; species Cryobacterium sp. TMT1-3. The sequence goes on along the minus strand of NZ_SOFW01000039.1, from coordinate 135,127 downwards.
GTGTCAGTTGGCGACGAGGCCCGGCTGGTAGACGAACCGCACGACTGAATAGTGGCCTGACCTGCGATCAAACCGGTGAGCGGATGTCTAGGCTGGGCACATGGCCACAGTTATTCTCGTGCGGCACGGCCGCACCACCGCAAACGCCACCGGAGTGCTGGCCGGACGAACCGTTGGAGTCAGCCTCGACCAGCTCGGGCGGGAGCAGGCGGCACTGACCGGGCAACGGCTCGCGGCCGTGCCGCTGGTGGGCGTGGTCTCAAGCCCCCTGGAGCGCTGCCGGCAAACGGCGCAACTAATTATCGACCGTCAGACCGGCTCCCCAGTGACGCCGTTCGATGAGGAACTAACCGAGTGCGACTACGGCCAGTGGCAGGGCCGCAGCCTGAGCGACCTCGCCACCGAGAACCTCTGGTCGGTCGTGCAGACGCAGCCCTCAGCTGTAGTCTTTCCGGGCGGCGAATCGATGGCCGCCATGCAGGCGCGTTCGGTGGCCGCTATTCGACGCCACGACGCTGTCTTCGAAGCCGAGCACGGGCCCGACGCAGTCTGGGTGGCGGTGAGCCACGGCGACATCATCAAGTCAATACTGGCCGACGCGCTCGGTATGCACCTTGACCTGTTCCAGCGCATCAACGTGGGGCCGGCATCCGTTTCAATCGTGCGGTACGGCGTGGGGCGGCCAAGCGTTCACGCCACCAACACCGATGCCGGCGACCTGTCGTGGCTGGCGACCGGCATCCATTCGGCTGACGCACCGGTCGGCGGCGGGGCCGGGCCTCAGGCTCCGCGCACCTGACGCGCTTAGAGTATTTGTATGCCCACAATCGTTCATGAATTCGACTGGCCCGACCGGGTCGTCGTCGGCACGGTCGGACTGCCCGGATCGCGCACGTTCTATCTGCAGGTGCGCACCGGCACCCGGATCGTGAGCATCGCGCTGGAGAAACAGCAGTCGGCGCTGCTCGCCGAGAAAATTGATGAGATTCTCGACCAGCTGATCACCTTCGAAGGCAATCCGTTCAGCATTCCCACGACGACACCGGTCGAGCTGGTCGACAACGACCCCCTCGATCAGCCCGTCGCAGAAGAATTTCGCACCGGTGCCCTCAGCCTCGGCTGGGATCCCTCGACGGTGCAGGTCGTGATCGAGGCCTACCCGCTCATCGACGGCGAAGACGAGGAGGAAGACCAAAACGACGACGATTCGCCCGATTCGGTGGAGATCGCGCAAATGCTGTTGGTGCGCATACCCGTCGGCACCGCGCGCGCCTTCGCGAAGCGCACCCGCGAGGTCGTGGGAGCAGGGCGGCCCATGTGCCCCCTGTGCGGCTATCCAGTGGACGCCGACGGACACACCTGCACCCTGCCCGAGGTCTGATGTCCGAGCCCGACCTGCAGCACGGCGAGCTGCGGCTCACGGGCCGCATCAACACGGCATCGAACGCGACATTTCTCGCCAGCATCGACGGGGTGACGGTCGTCTACAAGCCGGTTGCGGGGGAGCATCCGCTCTGGGACTTCGCCGGTCTGGCGAACCGCGAGGTGGCCGCCTACCTCGTCTCACAGGTGTTCGGCTGGAATGTGGTGCCGCGCACCTGGCTGCGGGGCGGCCCGATGGGCCCGGGAATGGTGCAGCTCTGGCAGGATGCCGACCCGGCCCAGACCGCCGTCGACATCGTGGCGGCCAAGGCCGTGCCAGGGTCTGGATGGCGCCACGTTTTCGATGGGCGAGACGAGAACGAACGGATGGTCAGCCTCATCCACGAAGACACGGCCCCGCTTCGACGCATGGCTGTGTTCGACATTGTCGTGAACAACGCCGATCGCAAGGGAGACCACATTCTGCCGATGCCCGACGGTCATCGGCACGGCGTCGACCACGGACTCACCTTTCACGCTGAACACAAGCTGCGCACCGTGCTGTGGGGGTGGCTCGGCGACCCGCTCAGCGCCGACGAGCTCGATGGCGTCGACCGCGTCAGCGCCGAGTTGAGCGGTGCCCTCGGTGACAGCCTCGCTGGCCTCCTCAGCGCCGACGAAGTCGCCGCGCTCGCCGAGCGTTGCAGCCGATTGCACACGGCTGCACGATTCCCGGCCCCGAGCGGCGACATGCCCGCGGTGCCTTGGCCGCTGTTCTAGCTGCGACAAACGCAGATACTGTGCCACGCTGGAGGCATGGATCTTGAGGTGTCACCGGCGCTTACCATTCCAGGCCGCGAACTCGGCTGGCGGTTCTCCCGATCGTCCGGGCCCGGCGGCCAGCACGTGAACACCTCCGACAGCCGCGTCGAACTGTCCTGGAACGTCGCCGACTCCGCGGTGCTCGCCGACGATGAGCGGATGCTGCTACTCACCCGACTCGGTCACCGTCTCGTTTCCGGCGTGGTCACGATCGCCGCGAGCGAGCAGCGGTCCCAGTTGCGCAATCGCGAGATTGCCCTGCGCAAGCTCGCCGACCTGGTGATTGCAGGGCTGGCGGCGGAACCGGCCGCGCGCCGCGCGACCAAACCCACCCGGGGTTCGGCCCGCCGGCACCTCGCCGTCAAGCAACAGCGCTCGGCCACGAAGCAGAACCGCCAGCGGCCCGCGGCCGAGTAGCCGGTAATGCTGTCATCCCACGGGCACCTGCACGTTCAGGAGGTCGCCGCCCGTCGTTAGGTTGAGGATGGCGCGGCCGAGGTGAACCGGACCGCCAACGGAGCTGCGTGGAAGACGCGTTCCGATGAGTTCTCCGTCGCCCGTGGCTTGCGGACTCAGCAGGGCACCTCTGCGGCCGCGTTTCATCTCTATCTGCCAACCGGTAATTCCGGAGGCTACCTCGCCGATTCCGCCGCCCAGGATGATCGCCTGCCCGTGGTCAGCACACGACTTCACGAACTGCAAATACCACGACTTGGCAGCGGTGTCACGAACAAGCTCGCCGTCGTCGATCACGAGCACCCGCCGCGGGCGGCCGACCGGGAACAAATTTTCAAGAGTGTCGGCGGTGACCTCAGCGTCGGTGATCAAGGCCAGCACGCCCGGTGTTCCCGCCAGATCACGCAGGGGCGAGAGCCGGGGAGCTAGTAACACAACCTCGGCACCCTGAGCAAGCAGGGAGCGCACCATCGTCACGAGGACAGTACTCTTGCCCGATTTAGGCGCTCCTGCCACGATGAAGGCACCCATGCCGTCATCGAGGGTCGGGCCTACCGCCAGCAAGTCGTCGCCACCCACCCCGACCATTGCCCAGAGTCCAGTGCGCTCCGGAGCGCGCAGCTCCCAGGCCTCGGCGAATGTGATCGTGCTCGGCAGCACGTCGAGGTGGAACGGACGGCGTGATCGCGGCACCCAGGCATCCCTCGCTGAAGTCATTCGGCCGAGTTCGACTAACGCGGCGGACTGCGCCTGACCAGTGGAATCTGCGGTGAGGAGTGCTACTTGAGTTTCGATCGCACTTTCCGCGACGAAGCCGCGACCCTCACCAATGACATCAGGCAATTTCTTGGCGTTCAGACCGGCGTAGCTGTAGTCCCCGCGGTCAGACAGTCGCAAGACCAGCTTGTCTTCGACGAGCGTTCCGATGCGGCTCGAGAGCAGCTGTCGGTCACCCGCAATGATGACGTGGACCCCGAGGCTCGCACCTTCGCGTAAGAGCATGGTCACCTGATCAACCAAGGCCCCACCGTCGAGCTCGCCGAGGCTGCCGAGGAATCCTTCCCAGCGGTCGATCAGCAGGACGATATGCGGGAGTCGGCTGCCCGCCACCACGTTCTGGCGCTGCTCAGTGATCCCAGCGAATCCGTCGTTGGCGAGGATTTCCTGACGTCGGTGGGTCTCCAGGACGAGCTTGGCGAGGAGGCGTTGCGCGCGTTCGGTTTGAGTGCGCATGACGACGGCGCCGGTGTGCATCATATCGCCGAGGGGAATGAGCGCACCGTTACCGCAATCGAGGGCATACAGGTGTACGTCGGCGGCCGACGTGTTGCGAGCGATGGCGCCGGCGATGCTGCGAAGTACCTGCGAGCGTCCGCTTCGCGGCGCCCCCGCGATGAACAGGTGCCCGGCAGAATCGAGGTCGAAGAACGCGGTGCCCTGCTGCTGGAGTGCCGGCAGGTCCTGCAGACCGTAAGGAATCGGGCTGATCGACCAGCCGGTGTCGTGGCTGTCGTCCAGGGCGAATTCGTTGATGTCATCGAGCACGATGGACGTCGTGAGGGCCGGAAGCCAGGGCCTGTGCTGCGGCGGAATAGCCATGTTCTCACTAGCCCGGCAGATCGCCTGTACGAGTGCTTGCAGATCCGTTTCTTTCTCGGTGTTCCGTTCGATTTTTGGCGGTTCCGCTGCCGCACGGCCGAGGTCCTCCCAGCGAGTTTCATTGCTCCATAGGGCGCGACTGGGGGCTGCACTGGCACTGCGTCGCTTACCACCAACACGTCCGGACTGAAACGGCAACAACGCTGATGCTCCGAGGCGAATATATCCCCGACCCGGAGTGTTCTTTGAGATCTGTGCCGAGTCGGGCGCATCTATGACGTCGGCACTTTCCGCGGCGTCCGTCACTCGCAAGGCGATACGCAGATTCGTGTTCGCGCGGATTTCGGGAGAAATCACTCCGCTGGGGCGTTGAGTCGCCAGAATGAGATGGATCCCCAATGACCGACCACGCTGGGCGACATTCACCAAGCCGCTGACGAAGTCGGGCAGTTCACGTGCCAGCGACGCGAACTCATCGATGACAATCAGCAGCCGGGGAAACGATTGGATCGCCGGGTCGGCGTCGGACAGCTCGGTGTAGTCTTCGATGTCTTTGGCTCCGGCAACGGCGAGCAGATGTTCACGTCGGCGCAGTTCGGCCCCGAGTGATTCCAAGGCGCGCTCGACCAGATGGGTGTCCAAGTCGGTGACCATGCCAACCGTGTGCGGTAAGTCGACGCAGTCCTTGAACGCTGCCCCGCCCTTGTAGTCGATGAGTACAAAAGTCATGGAGTCTGGTCTGTTCGCCTGAGCGAGTGAGGCGACAATAGTCTGCAACAGCTCGGATTTACCCGATCCGGTCGTGCCGGCGACGAGGCCGTGAGGCCCGTCGCGCCGCAAATCGAAGCTGAAAGCGCCATCGAGACTCTCGCCGACGACCACCTCCGTGGTGCGACCGCCCATACGCCACTTCGCAACAATTGCGTTCTCGGTTGGGGGGTCGAGCTGCAACACGTCGAGCAGCCGGCTCGACCCAGGCAGTGCTCCGGATGCCGTTTCGTCGTTGATGTCGACGATGGGGGAGAGAGCACGGGCTACCTGAGCGAACCAGGCCTCAGGGAGCACATCGGTGCGAGCATTGATGACATCTTCGGCCCGCTGCTGAAACAGGTCAACGCTGGTCGGCCCCATCACAATGACGGCCGTGCACTCTTCGGGAAGGAGTCGTCGATCGACGTCGATGCAGACGGCGTACACGCCGACGCCCGGCCCGTCTTTCAGAATACGAATCAGCCCGGGTAAGGCTCGCAAGCGGCGCGCGCCGTCGATAATGACGACAATATCCGGGTCGGCCCAGACGCGTCCACGAGTGCCGACGGATGCCCGCAGCCGGGCTTCCACAATCTGGCCAAGTTCCGCCACGCGACGGCCGAGGGTCTCGGCATCGTTCCCGATCATTACCGCTGCGTCCTGACCGACCGCCGGACGCGCATGGGGAAGCCAGCGCAACCACGACCAATTTTGCACCGAGTGTGAATCGGTCAGAACATAAATCGAGGTGTCGCGCGGTGTTTGCAGTACAGCTATCTGCCCGACGAACCAGCCCGCCAGGTTCTGAGCGGCCGGGTTCGTACCGGCAATTCCCACAACCCCTCTCGCGGCAAGATCGAGGACGACGGGTACTTCCGTGGCAATCCGCGTGACACCGCGGCGGTGTTCCAACTCTTCCGGATCTTCTAGGATCACCTCGGACGGAAGGTCGGCCGTTCCGATGCGCACATTCAGGTAGTCATCGTCGGTTCGGCGGCGCTCCCACAGGCGTGACCGCAGACCGACGGCAATTTCGAGCAGGGTTGCGGCATCTGGTGCCTCCCTGCGCCGTTCGATGCGTTCGCGCACGAGCGCGGCATCAGCGTCGGCTTCGATCCTTCCTTTGAGAATGACGTAGTCCTCCCGCTGCTTGCGGAATGACACTCGACCATTGCGTCGATCGCTCGTGTACGTGGCAATCATCATGATGGGAGAGAGCACCGCGAAGGCGAGAAAACTCACCTGCTTGAAGAGAACGGCCATCAGGACTGCGACCACGATTGGCGCGAGGGCCGTGATCAGCGGCAGCGGTCGCCGAGCAGATTCCTTCGGCGGGGTAGGAAGCTTGAATACGCTCGGTCGTTCCGGCGGCAGCAACCGAGGGGGTCGGGTGTAGTCGAGCCGGGGCAGCTCGTCGGAACGGGTGATAGCGGCATCCGAGCCTTGAGGAACAGCGAACTCAAACAAGGTGTTGCCGATGCGGATCTCGGTATTCGGGTCTACTCCGGTGGCTGCGGCCACGGCCAGGCCGGAGATGAAGAGGGGAGCGTCTCTGGACGGAGTGATTTCAACGCGACCGGAGGCATCCGTCGATACCCAAGCGGCGAAGGGAGCGACATCGGGATCTCCAACGCGCAGTGTGCAGCGCGAATCTGTGCCGATGACGCCGATGCCCGGTGACAGGTAGAACACCGTACCGGCGCCGATACCACTGACGATGCGCAGACTGGATTGATGCTCGAAGGGGCGAGCGGAGTACGCACGGGGGGTTCCGATCATGAGTTCAGCACCGTCGAGGAGGGGGCCAGAACCGATTTCATCCAACAGGTCGACCGGAACGGTGTCGAGAAACGCTACCGTTAGCTCGTCGTCAGGTAGTTCAAAGAGTTTTCCGGCGTGGCGCACAACCTCACCGATGAGCGTCGCTGCTTCAACCTCGAATACCAGGTCGGAACTGCGCTCGGACGCAGAATGCGTGACGGTGACGGCGAGTTTCACGTTGATCCCCCAAACGGATGAGTGCAGATCCAGAGTATGCGGTGGCACGCTGCGCCATTGGCTGGGCCAGCATCTCAGGCAGGTTTGCGCGACCTTCCGGAGCTCCCGGGCTTCACAATTCGACGTTGTAATCGCGCCGCGAATACCCCGACTGCGGCGACCCCGACAGCGGTCAGCAGGCAGACGCTGAAGGCAACGATTGACCAGAAGTAGCTTGCCGGATCGGTCCAGCTCGACGAGATGCCCGAATAGTTTGAGAACGGAACACCGCTGGCGACCCAAACTATTTCCACACCGAGGCCGACGCAGCACAACGCCACCATGCTCGCTGCACCCGACTTGAAAATGACCCAGAACTGCCGATCGGAACGACTGAGATACCTCAGAGCGAAAATGTTCAGAAAAGCCAGGGCGACCGGAAACCACAGAAGTTGATTAGCGATGAACGGTACTTTCCCCGACGAAGCGGCCGCGCTATGCTCCATGGCCCCCGTCAGGTTGCTGCGGCGCAGGTCGAAAGCAACTCCGGTTGCTCCCGCGTACATGAAATAGGCTGCGCAGCCGAGCAGACCGACGATGATGATCCCGTTGCCAATGTGCGACCACAGCGACTTCGGTTTGCTGAACCCCGGTGCCTTCTGTTTTGCGCGCATGTCCACCCCCAGATCGTATGAAACCGTCTTGACGAGCCTAAGTCACCCATTGTGGGGTTCGGTGTCGGCTATCTTTGATAGGAACCGCGGGGTGGGCGACGTTCGCCTCCGTGGAACCAACACTGAGATTTCGAACAAGGGGAGTGCGCGATGGGCAGCATCAAGGTTAGCTATGAGGATCTCGCAACCGGCGCCAAGGTTTTACGTGACGGGCAGAAAGAGGCGGAGGGCGTCCTCGGCAAGCTCAAGAGTCACATCGAAGGCCTGGTGAGTGATGGATTCGTCACTGAAAAGTCTTCCGTTGCCTTTGAGGAGACGTACACGAGCTATAACAAGAGCGCGACCGAAACGATCCAGGCCATTGACGGCCTTGCAACGTTTCTCGAGAAGACCGCCGAAGCCTTGGGCTCCACCGACACCGAGCTCGCCAACGCACTGAAGGGCTGAGCAACTTGATAGCCAGGGTCATTCGCGTGGCGCTGCGGTAGGGAGAAACCGGCATGACTACGCGCATCTCCGTCTCACTGGGCGTCATCGCAGGATTGGCCACCAATCTCAGCACCCTCCACTCGGACTTCTCGGAGGTCCCCGAGAGTGCCGCCGAAACCGCGAGTGCGATTAGTGCGCACGACGTTCTCGATGCCCTGGACGAGTTCTGGAACAATTGGAAGACCCGGCGCGGACGGTTGCTCGAGTCGATCGACGCCGTGCAAACGATGGCCAGCGATGCTGAATCGTCGTTCTCGCAGGTCGATCTCAAGTTAGCCAACGAAATATTGGGGACCTAGCGATGGCACGTCCAACAGATTGGCAGCCGCTCGGGCTGTCCGGCGATCCTGTCGCTGGGGACACGTCAGTGATCGAGGCGAGTGCGCGCGACATGCGCCGCGTCGCCAGGCGGATTGCTGACCAGGTGACCGCGCTCGGCAAGTTATACGTGGAAGATGGCTGGGACTCGGAATCAGGACGCGAGTTCAAGTCGGCCGCAGGCAATCTCGCAGACGCAATCGAGAAGGCCAAGGGCCGATACGAAGGAACCGCGAAGGCCCTGGAAGACTACAAGACCGAGCTGGACCTCGTGCAGGCGAGTGCCGATGGGTATCTCGCGGCGGCCCGCATCGGGGCCGTGGACGTCAGCGAGGCCGTGCACCGGATTGTGCCTGGAGAACCCGGCAGCCCGGAATATGTCCTTGCCGAGTCTGAGCGTAAGAAGGCCCTCGAGGCGGCACAGACGGTTGTGCGGAACAACAAGAATTACATCGCACGCCTCACCGAGGCGGGGGGCGAGTGGGCGGCCACCAATACTCGTGCCGCGAACGCCATCCGGGCCTCGAGCAACGACGAGATGACTGACCAGTGGTACGAAGGCATTAAACAGTGGGTCCACGATGCGCGCGGTTGGTTGAACGTGGTCAAGGACATCCTGTCGGTCATCGGCGTTATCCTCGCTCTGGCGGTTCTGTTCGTTCTCGTTGTGTTCCCGGCGACCAGCATCATTGGCCTGGTACTGGTCGGAATCGTCCTGGCCGCCGTCAGCACCGCGATCACCCTGGCGCAAGCAGGCACCGGTGACGCCACCAGCACTGACGTGTGGATCTCCGTGGCCGGCCTGGCGTTGTCGTGTGTCGCTTTCGGTTCTGGCGGTGCGCTGGCGAAGGTCACCACAAAACTCACCAGCTCGATCTCTCACTCCGCGGGCCATGCGGCGAGGGCGGCTGGGTTCAGCTACAGTGCTGCCTACTCCGGCACGAAAGCAGTGGCGACGCAGTCGGCAGCGTCGACCCGGGTCGTCGACGAACTCTTCGGCCACGGACTCGCCAAACTTCTCAGCGTGAACAGCGCGGGAGCGTCCCTGCGAGCCCCCGAAATTCTAGCTAGCGGGCTCAAGGCCGGAATCATTCCGGCGTTTGCTGCCACGGGTGCGACCATGTTCGGCATAGGTGGCCTGTTTGAGAGCGTACAAAATATTGGCGGAGTCATGGCGGGTGATTACGTGGCAGACCTCACGCGCGTTCATGTCGGTTCACTGTGATGACGGCTTCCGACACGGTTTCCGGATACCGCATCACCGTTCCGGCGGGCTGGCAACGGGTCACGACCGGCGACGGCTCAGCTGAATCAATCGAACGGTTCATTGCCTGGAAACTGCGGAAACAGTCTGGACGTGACCACGTACTCACGGAGCGCGCTCTGCGTGAACAGATGCCGCGTCTGGTCTCCGACGCGGAGGCGGCCGGTGCACTCGATCTTTACGTTTTTTCGGAGGAGATCCGCGGCGTCCCGGTAGTAATGAGTTTTGTCGTCTCGATGACGTACCTCGGCGCAAGTGCTGCTGACCTCGACGAGGCGGACCTGGCCGAGGTTGCCGGATTCGGAGCGACAGAGTCGGAGTTCGTTGATCTTGAAGTCGGGCGTTGCTTTCGTGCGGTTGAACATCGGGCATCGACGGTGGCTGAGTTTCGACGTCTCGTCGCAGGCCAATTCGCTGGGAGTGCGCAGCTCGACCTACCGAAGGCCGATACCGCCCAAGCGTTTGAGGCCGTCGCGCTCATCCGGAACGAGGAATCGTCCGGACGAATGCTCCCCAGCACACGAGTGAGTTATCTCCTACCGGTTCCTGCCTCGCCGGGAGCCTTCCTTCTCGTCGTCTTCAGCTGCGACGACAGCAGTTTCAGCGAGGTGCAGGTGCTGATGTTCGATGCCATTGTGACGACATTGAAGTGGGTCTGATCGTGACCGTTCCCCTGAATTTCACCTATCCTGACTCCTGGGTCGAGCTCCATCTCGACGACGTTCACGCCGGAGCGATCATGGCGGCTCAGGTGGTACTGAGTCGATTTGACGCACCGGTCTCGCGCGAACTCGCGGCAGATCTGGAAACAAGGTTCGAAGCCACGGCGAATCTCATGGTTTCGGTCGAAGCCGACGCGGGGTTTGCTCTTGTGCCCGATGCGCCGAATGTGGGGCTCCTGGGCGCACTGATTGTGCGATGGCGGTTGGCCGCCGGAGATGGTGCCGTCGCCGATGCGATTACTGAGTCGTTAGCAGCGGGCCCGCTCATGATCGATGATCCGGAGATTTCGCCGAACGACACGCCGCTTGGCAAGGCAACGCTGTGCATTCAACGTTACGTGAACGAGCCGCAGGCCATTGGACGCGCACTCCGCCGCGGCCGCGCGCGCAAAAGCGATGCGGTGATCTCCGAACACATTTGCTGGTATTGGCTTCTCGACGATCACGCCGGGCCAACGATGTTGCTCACCGTCACGACAACCACAGACGATCTCACGTTCACCCCGACACTGCGCACCTTGACCGAGGAATTCGCGAAGGGGATCACGCGTGGCGATTGAGGCATCCGTTGTTCTCGACAGCGTTGTGCTGACGCCAATACGCTGGCGTTTCTGGGCATCGGTGGGGATGGTCAGCGCTACGGCGCTCGCCATAATCGCCTTCTTACTCGTTTATCCTGGGGCTGCGCGCGTGATGTGGTTTCTGGTTTTCATCATTCCGGGAATCCTCACGGTCATGTATGCCGGAGCACGGTCGAGATCAGTGCGTATCGTTCCCGGTGGCTACCTGGAATATCGGGATGTATTCTTTCGCCTGCGCCGGATTGAGTCGGACGCATCGACCGAGATCGTGTATTTTGCGTCGGTGGTGGGTTCGGGATCGATTCCGATTCGCGAATTTCGAACGCCGATTGGAGTCAACGATGAACGCTGGGCGGTCATACGCTCTGGAAAGAAGACGGTGCTGCGCCTGAGCATGCGGCTCTGGCGCATGAATGACCTGGTCGCCATCGCGCAAGCAATGCCAGCGAGGCTTCGCGTGCATTCCGAGTCGATCAGTCCCTTGGCTGTGGCTAAGCGACAGCCGGATTACTACACCTGGCTCGAGCATCGTCCCATTCGTTATGAGATCGGATTTCTCGCATTTCTCCTCTGGGAAGCGAGTGCAATCCTCCTGGCGATAGTGCTGGCCTGTCTTGTTCTCGGGACCCTGTGACCAGACGCTCTCGTCGCTCAGTGGACGTTGTGCCCGAACTGCCCGTGATCACGGCCGACGACGTGAGTGCTCGGTGGCGCGCTGGCCATTTTGGCCGCATTGAGGTGTATCCGATTCCGGAGTCGGTGGCGCCCGGTACGCCGAGCGCGATCGTGCGGCCCGCGCAGCTCCCCGTAGCGGTCCCGGTACGGCCAGTGTCCGGTCGGCGAGCTGCGGACACTCCGCATTTTCGTTTCATCGTTGACGGTCGACCGATCGCGGTGGAGGCCCCGTCGGGAGTGATCGGCCGAAGTCCGGACTCCTCCAGCGGCCTGCAAACCATCGCTGTCACCGATGACGGGCGGTCGCTTTCCCGTAACCACCTCGGGTTCGAAGTGGATGCCAGAGGTCGGCTGCTCGTCGTCGACCTGCGTTCAGCAAATGGCAGCGAAATCATGGCAGTCGACGGCACACGCGTCGAGTGCGTGCCCGGTCGTCGATACGTTGTTGAAAACGGCGACGCCTTGTTGCTGGGCAACTTCGAGGTAAAAATCGCCCGCAGCTGATCGCGACACCCCGGCGGCAAGCGTCTACCGAACGAGCAGCATCTGCCGAAAGTACGCGGCGAGCTCGGCGGTGGCGGTCAGCGGCAGCACGTGGGCGACGTACTGGTCGGGGCGCACCACGACGACGGCGCCGCCCGAGCTGATGCCGCGGCGATCGAAGATGTCGTCGTGCGGGTCGGCGGCGTAGACCTTCTCGTAGTCGATCAGCCCGAACGGGCCGGTCGTCGGCAGGAACGCCGCGTCGACCTGGCCCAGGTCCACCTCGGTGTGCGCCTGCTGATGGATCACCTTGACGTCGAAGACGCTGTCGATGTCGCTGTCGGCCGGGGTGTGCGCGAGCAGCGGAGAATCGGCAGCGGTGCGCATCCACTCGGCCCAGTCGGCGACGGCGGAGTTGTCGGCGTCAGCGAAGGCGTACACGCGCCAGCGGCCGTCGGCGCGGTGGTGGTGGCCCAGCTGCACCGGGTTGGCGTCGCCGACGCGCACAACCGGGGCGGACTTGAAGCGCTTGCCGATGGGGAAACCGGTGGCGAGTGACTGGTGCGTGGCCTCGCCGATCAACATCGACGGCGGGTACTGCGTCATGAAGCCGGAGGGGAACTCCGCCGTCTGGGCATAGAAATCTTCGAGCGGAACCTTGAGGTCCTCCGGCTTCGCGGCCATGAGAGACGACCACTCCTTGTCGAAGTCGATCAGGTTCTTGGCAATGACCTGACGCTCGGCGGAGTAGGTGCCGAGGAGCGTCTCGGGGCTGCGGCCGTCGAGTACATAGCCGAGCTTCCAGCCGAGGTTGAAGCCGTCCTGCATCGAGACGTTCATGCCCTGGCCGGCCTTGGCACTGTGCGTGTGGCAGGCGTCACCCATGATGAACACCCGCGGCGAGCGGATGCCGACCTCGTCAGGCAGCACATCGTCGAACCGGTCGGTGAGCCGGTGGGCGACCTCGTACACGCTGTGCCAGGCGACATTCTTCACCTCGAGTGTGTAGGGGTGGAGAATTTCGTTTGCTTTGACGATGATCTCGTCGATCGAGGTCTTGCGCACCTCGCCGTTGTCGTCGGCGGCCACTTCGCCGAGGTCGACGTACATGCGGAACAGGTAGCCGCCTTCGCGCGGAATGTGCAGGATGCTCCCGCCGGTTCCGGACTGGATCGCGCACTTGGTGCGAATGTCGGGAAAGTCGGTGACGGCGAGCACGTCCATGACGCCCCAGGCGTGGAAGGCCGCGTCGCCGGCGAGTGTGCAGCCGATGGAATCGCGCACTCCGCTGCGAGCGCCGTCGGCGCCCACCACGTACTTGGCGTGCACGATACGCTCCTGGCCTTGCTCGGCACCCGCCGTGTATCGGAGTGTGACCGTGACGGGGTAGTCGCCTTCGTTGGTGTTGATGAGGCTGACGAACTCGAAGCCGAAGTCCGGGGTCATGCGGGTGGGGGCGTTGGCCATCACCTCGGCGAAGTAGTCCAGCACCCGCGCCTGATTGACGATGAGGTGCGGAAACTCGCTGATGCCGGTGGGATCGTCGATGGCGCGGGCCGTGCGGATGATGTTGGCCGGGTTGGTGGGGTCCGGCTTCCAGAACGCCATCTCGGTAATGCGGTAGGCCTCGGCGATGATGCGCTCCGCGAAGCCGAAGGCCTGGAAGGTCTCGACGCTGCGCGCCTGAATGCCGTCGGCCTGGCCGATCGCGAGGCGTTCGCCGCGACGCTCCACGATGCGGGTCGTGATGTTTGCAAACTGGGAGAGCTGGGCGGCGGTGATCATGCCGGCCGGTCCCGTTCCCACGATGAGAACGTCGACGTTGTCGGGCAGTTCCTCGGGGCGATCGATGCCGACCCCGGCTGCATCCTGTTTGCGGGGATCGGTGGACACGTATCCGTGGTGGTGAAACTGCACGGCTTCCTCACTTCTCTGTGTGGTCGGCGGCAGGTCGAATGCCAGCCTCATTGCTTGTTCGATAATAGAACGAGGTGTTCTATTATCGTTTGTCGAATCATATACGTTCTGGGAAAATTCGCAACGTCGGCCGGTATCGACTGGGGCACGGACCATCGGTTGCGGGTTGAGCGCGACCTGGTCGGCACCGCCCGCCCGGCAACTGGCCCTTGACACATCGCGTGTTCTCACAACGATGGAAGGAGCTCGCAACGTCCGGGCAAACCTCGCCAGACCAATCTCGCCAGACCAAGGAGTCACCATGGTTACCAGCATCTTCGTCAATCTCCCCACGATCGACCTCGACCGGTCGAAAGCCTTCTTCACCGCACTGGGCTGGAGCATCAACCCGTTGTTCACCGATGAGAACGCCGCCTGCATCGTGATCGAGGAGAACCTCTACCTCATGGTGCTCACGCGAGACTTCTTCGCCACCTTCACCGACAAACCGATCGCCGACCCGAGCACCACGGTACTCACGCAGACCGCATTCAGCCGGGACTCCCGGGAGGAGGTCGATTTGATTGTAGACACGGCGCTTGCCGCGGGCGCCACCGAACCGCGTGCAGCCCAGGACTACGGGTTCATGTACGCCCGCGACTTTCAAGACCCCGACGGCAACGAGTTCAGCGCCCTCTGGATGGACCCGGTCGCCGCCGAACAGGGTCCGGAGGCCTACCTGGCCGAGCATCCGTCGGCGATCTGATCCCTGGTGGCCTCACAGCCACGGTCCTCACGATCAGCGGCCGGGCCCAATGTTGGCCCGGCCGCCGGTTACGTTAGACGCGGGTGACCGAAACGCCGCGGGGTGCTCGCGGTAGCCATCCGCTCGAACAGGGTCGATGATTGCTCTGTGAAAACATGCAGCGTGCGGAGCTGGTTGTGAACCCGGCTGCGCGCCGGGTGCAGCGCATCTACCTGACGCTGATGCTCGGCAACACTCTCGCAGCTTCGTTCATCTGGGGCATCAACACGCTCTTTCTGCTCGACGCGGGGCTGTCGAACTTCGAAGCCTTCGCCGCCAACGCGTTCTTCACGGTGGGCATGGTGATCTTCGAGATTCCCACCGGCGTGGTTGCCGACACGGTCGGCCGCAAGGTGTCGTACCTGCTCGGCACCATCACCCTGTCGGTCACGACCGGCCTGTACTGGATGCTGTGGCTCTGGCACTCTCCCTTCGTCTGGTGGGCGCTCGTCTCGGTGCTGCTCGGGCTCGGCTTCACCTTCTTCTCCGGTGCGGTGGAGGCTTGGCTGGTCGATGCCCTCGCCTTCACCGGATACACCGGCAGCCTCGAGGCCGTGTTCGGCCGCGGTCTCGTGGTGACCGGAATCGCCATGTTCACCGGCTCGGTGCTCGGCGGCGTGATAGCCCAGGCCACCAACCTCGGCGTGCCGTTCCTGGTGCGCGCGGGAGTGCTCGTGGTGATGTTCATTTTCGCCTACATGGTGATGAGAGACCTCGGCTTCACCCCGGACCGCTCCGCCGGCCCGCTGAAAGCGACCCGCAACGTGCTCACCCAGTCGGTCGAACACGGCCTGCGCAAGCGCTCGGTGCGCTACGTCATCTTTTCGGCGCCGTTCGCCGGCGGGGTTGGCATCTACGCGTTCTACGCGCTGCAGCCCTATTTATTGCAGCTCTACGGCGACCCGACGGCCTACTCCATCGCCGGATTGGCCGCGGCCGTGCTGTCTCTGGCGCAGGTGGGCGGCGGATTGCTGGCGCCGCGCATCCGCTCCCTGTTCGACAAGCGCACGAGCATGATGCTCGTGGCCGGTCTCATCAGTATCGGCACACTCGTGGCGCTCGGCCTGAACGGCGTGTTCTGGCTAGCCGTGGTGCTCCTGGTGGTTTGGGGTTTCGTCTTCGCCGTGGCCGGGCCGGTGCGGCAGGCCTATCTCAACGACATGATCCCGTCGAAGCAGCGCGCGACGGTGCTGTCGTTCGACTCCCTGTTCGGCAGCCTCGGTGGGGTTGTCATTCAGCCAGCCCTGGGCCGCGCGGCCGACCTGCAGGGCTACGGCCCGTCGCTCGTGATCGGCGCCGTCGTCGAGCTGATCGGCGTGCCGTTTCTGCTGGCCAGCCGCCGCCAGAGAGACCGCGCCGACACCAACACCGCACGAGCGGATGCCGCCGCACCCGCCGCGTAGGCCGTCCCGCCCTGAGTAGGATCGACCCAATGTCTGCTAATCGAGCAAGGGGAACGCATGGCCACCGGTGAGACGCAAATCGACAATGGTATTTTTCGGTCGACCAAGTGGACGATTGAACCGGGAGACGCCATTCCTATGCACGTGCACGAATATGAGTACGTGGTCGTACCCATGGTGAGTGAAACCATGCACGTCATCAACGCCGACGGTTCCGAAATCGTCGCGGAAATTCGCGCCGGCCAGAGCTATACACGCCCCTCGGGTGCCGAACACACCGTCGAGAATCGCGGGTCGCGCATCATCGAATTCGTTGAGGTAGAAAAGCTAGCCTGACGGTCGACTTATTGCCCTAATCCTCGATCTGGTCAACGGTCATCTCCGCAAACATGGAGAGACTGATTACTGCCGAGCGGGCGCCCTCCAAGGCGATTTAGCTGGCCGTGCGTCTGTGGGACTTATTTGTTCCAATTGGGTGGTTCTGTGGGGGTGGCGGCGCGGTTCTGGCCGGCGGGGCGCCAGGTTTGGGTGGGGTCGAAGAGGAGGGGGCCGCGGATCCAGGGCCGGCCGTCTCGCATTTGGATGTTCCAGCCGGAGGTGTCGATGCTGGAGTGGGCGGCGTTGCAGATGAGCACGGCGTTTCCGATGTCGGTGGGGCCGCCTTGGTTCCACGGGATGACGTGGTGGGCTTGGGTGTGTTGGGGTGGCACGGTGCAGCCGGGGATGACGCAGCCGCCGTCGCGGGCGGCGAGGGCTCTTCGTTGTTGGGTGGTGAAGAACCGGTTGCTGGTGCCGAGGTTGAGAATGGTGCCGGTGTGGCCGAACAACACGGGTTGGTAGCCGCCGGCGCAGATCAACTCCTCGACCTGCTGGGGGGTGAGGGGCCCGTCGATGCCGTCGATCCAGCCGGCTCCGCGCCCGGCGAGGAGATCGTTGATGTTGATGTGCACGAGCACCGTGGGGGCGGCGCCGCCCATGGTCGGGGTGCTGGGGTGTCGTGCGGCGGCTTCGAACACGGCGCGGAGGATGTCGGCTCGTTTCTCGCTGATCGAGCGCGTGTCATCGGGGTGCTGCGGACAGGGACCGCCCGGGTCGGGCGGCTTACTCTCTCCCGCTCCGGTCTCAGCCCCGGCGTCGGCTTCTACCCCGGCATCGGCTTCGGCTTCGGCCGCATTTTCAGCCTCCTCTTCCGCATCCGACTCCGCATCCGACTCCGCATCCGACTCCGCATCCGACTCCGCATCCGACTCCGCATCCGACTCTGCATCCGACTCAGCGGCGTGGTCGACCTCGGCCTCGATCGCGTTCTCGCTAGCTGCCGATTCCTCGCTGCCCTCGTTGGCCTCGGCGTGCTCGGCGTCGGTCGGTTCGGTTTCATGGAATGCGACCCTGGCACGCGGGGTGGTGTCGGGCGCAAATCTGGGGGTGGCCTCGGGTACCGGGGCGGCATCGGGGAGTGGGGTGACATCGGATTCGGTCGTGCCGGCCGCGCCGGGCACGGGATTGACCGCCGCAGCGGAAAGATACGCGTCGAAGACGTTGCCGATGATGGCGCGGTCGAGGGTGGTGAACCAGCCGTTGAGGCTATAGCCGCCGTTGCTGAGGCCGCCGAAGGTGAGCCAGCTGCGCCGCTCCGTGGGGGTGTCGCCGGGCGCGGATCCGTCGGGGGCGAGGCGTGCCTGCCACTGGATGCCCTGCTGCCGCAGTAACGCCGGCGCGAACGCGATGCCCGCTCCGGGAAGCCCCTCGGTTTCGGGGGTGATCGCACCGGATCCGCTGGCGACGAGGGAACGCTCGACCCGGTCGAGATCCTCCACCAGCACGGAGGAACGCAGGCCGTCGAGCACCGTCACGATCACCCGCGCCTGCTCCAGCCCGAGCGCCCCGCCCTGCAGGGCGGCGCCGAGCACGGGGTAGGTGGGGGCGAGGGGCCGGCCGAGCAGCATGCGCTGGCCGGCTTTCTCGCCGAGCGCGGCCCGCTGGCGCACCTCGCTGCGGGAGAGCCTGGCCAGGGTGCAGACCAGCTCGACCCCGCTGCGGCACCCGAGCCGCCGCGCCAACGTCGGCGCCGCCAGAGCCGCCGACGCACCCGCCACGCTCGGAGCCGCCCCCACCGCACCAGCATGTTCCGGGGCGGTACTCGGGGCGGCGGCACTCTGATCAACAGCAGCCTGAGCGGCGGCTTTAGCAGCGGCCGCATCGAAGTATTCGGAGCGGCGCAGCACATCCGACGTGGAGAGCACCCGAGCCCCGTCGACGACCCGGCCCACGCTCTCCAAAGCCAGCAGCATGCTCAGCGATTCCTCGTCACCGAGCAACCCAAACGACACCCCGCCCAACGCCGCCAACAAGGAATTCCTGGCCTGCTCCACCGCCACAATGGCGGCAGATGAACTGGACTCACTCGGGTTTTCCATGAACATGGGCGCCAGTGCCTCCTTCACAACGATTTTACCGCAAATCGAACAGAAAAGCGAGAAAAACTCAGAAGTGGTCTAGCGAAGTGATTTGGCGGCTTTCGCGAATTTTACGCCGCTGATTCCAGTAAATGCCTGAAATATCGCTCCTGCACCACTTCGCGAGATCGAAGTCATGAGTGATTTTCTGTCACGAATACGCGCCCTGCGAGTCGGGTGCGCCATCGTGCAGTCCGGAGGGAAATTTCCCTTGCCGAACGTCGGCCTAGGCGATACCATACAACCAAATGGTTGTATATCAAGACGTGAGTAACGAGACCGATCGCATTTTTCACGCGCTCGCGGATGCCACGCGCCGCGACATCGTCGTGCGGGTCGTGCAGCGAGAGCAGTCGGTGTCGACGCTCGCTGAGCGCTACGCCATGAGCTTCGCCGCCGTGCAGAAGCACGTCGCCGTGCTCGAACGAGCGCACCTCATCGTCAAAGAGCGTCGCGGTCGGGAACAAATCGTGCGCAGCAACCCTGACACGCTGCGCAAAGCCACGGTACTGCTGCAGCACTATGAAGAACTCTGGCGGGATCGCGCCCAGAGCATCAGTGACATCTTGTCCCAGGGTGTCGCGGAACAAGAAAAAGGAGAAGAATCATGACCGTCGTCAGTTCACAGACAGATCCTGAGGCGTTGACCCTCACCTTTGTGGCCGAATTCGACGCGAACGTCGAACGTGTCTGGCAGATCTGGGAGGATCCGCGCCAGCTGGAGCGCTGGTGGGGGCCGCCCACCTGGCCAGCCACCTTCGACCGCCACGACTTCGTACCCGGCGGAAGATCGAAGTATTACATGACCGGCCCCGACGGCGAGAAGGCGCGCGGCTGGTGGGTGACCACCGCCATCCGCTCGCCCGAGCATTTGGAATTTGACGATGGCTTCGCCGATGACGACGGTGAGCCCACCGGTGAACTGGGGGTGACGCACGCGGTGGTCACCCTGGAGCAGGTTGAAGCGGGAACACGCATGACCGTTTTCAGCACCTTCGAGACCGCCGAGCAGCTGCAGAAGATGATGGATATGGGCATGGAAGAGGGCATGCGTGAGGCGATGGGCCAAATCGACAGCCTGCTCGCCGAGGCGCGGGCGTAATCCCCGAGCAGAATGAAAATCGCTCCCGAAAGTACATTTCGGGAGCGATTTTCGGACGGCTGGTCTAAGCCGCTATCGACCTGCGTCGCGCACCCGGCCTGTATTACACGGCGGAGCGAGTCTCACTCGCGAAGGTGGCCACGTCGATGACGAAACGGTAGCGTACGTCGCTGCGGACGACGCGCTCGTAGGCCTCGTTGACCTGATCGACCGAGATGATCTCGATGTCGGCGCCGATCCCGTGGGCAGCACAGAAGTCGAGCATCTCCTGGGTCTGACGGATGCCGCCGATCTTCGAGCCGGCGATTGAGCGCCGCTGGGAGGCGAGCCAGAACATCTTCACGCTGTCGGGTTCAGTAGGAATTCCCACGTGTACGAGGGTGCCGTCGAGTGCGAGCAGCTGCAGGTAGCGTTCCATATCGAGGTTCGCGGCCACCGTGTTCACGATGAGGTCGAAGTGGTTCTCCAGTTCTGTGAACGTGGTCGGGTCACTCGTGGCGAAGTAGTGGTCTGCGCCGAAGCGCAGGCCATCCTCCTGCTTGCTCAGGGTCTGGCTGAGTACGGTGACCTCGGCGCCGAGCGCGTGCGCGATCTTCACGCCCATGTGCCCCAGGCCGCCCATGCCGAGGATAGCGACCTTCTTTCCGGGGCCCGCTTTCCAATTCTTGAGCGGAGAGTACAGCGTGATGCCGGCGCAGAGCAGGGGAGCGGCCTCGGAAAGCTCGATGCCGTTCGGGATGCCCAGAACGAAGTTTTCGTCCACAACGACTGCGGTGCTGTAGCCGCCGTTGGTGGGAGTTCCGTCGTAGTACCGCGAGTTGTAGGTGCCCACTTCACCCTTCAGGCAGTACTGCTCCTCCCCGGCCAGACAGTTGACGCACTCGCGACAGGAGTCCACGAAGCATCCCACCCCAACGCGGTCGCCCACGCGGTAACGGGTGACATCGCTGCCGACGGCTGAAACGATGCCGGCGATTTCGTGGCCGGGGACCATGGGAAACAGTCCAACGTCCCACTCGTCGCGGGCCTGGTGAATGTCGGAGTGGCAGATACCCGAGAACTTGATATCGATGGCCACGTCGTGGGCGCCGGGCGTGCGCACCTCGATCGTGGTGCGTAGGAGTGGCTGGCCAGCTGCGGGGGCGGCGATGGCGGGAACGGTAGTCGTCATAAGAAACTCTTCCAGTACGGGTGATGGAATGCGGGGGGACCCCGTGCCGTGGCACGTGTCGACGGTGAGATCCGCTGCTTCAACGCTACGCGAAGCGGGTGGCATTGTCAGGACCGCAGGGGGTTCTGACAGACCCTCCCTGGGCATCCGCTTGTCAGGCAGTCCACTGATGCGTTGGGACGGGAAGAGTACGCTGTGCCGCATGAGAGCTGCCGTGTACCGCCACTACGGACCGCCGAGCTTTGTGCACGTCGAGAATGCGTTGTCGTCGGTTCCTCGTCCGGGCGAGCTGCTTGTGCGCGTCTACGCCAGCACCGTGAATCGCACGGACTGCGGCTTTCTGAGCGGCAAGCCACGTGTGGTTCGATTTTTCAGCGGTCTGCGTGCGCCGCGAGCGACGATTCTCGGCTGCGAGTTCGCCGGTGACGTCGCCGCGGTCGGCTCCGGCGTGCGGTCGTTCACGGTCGGGCAGCGAGTGTTCGGCTACAACGCGGTGAAGTTTGGTGGGCATGCGGAATACCTGACCATCTCCGAAACAGATCTGGTTGCCGAGATTCCGGCGGGATGGTCGTACGGCGAGGCCGCACCGATCGTGGAGGGTGCCCACTATGCGCTCAACATGATTCGCGCGGCGAAGATCACGGCCGGGCAGAAGGTGCTGGTCAACGGAGGCACCGGGGGAATCGGTTCGGCAGCAGTGCAATTGCTCGTGCACCTCGGCGCTCGAGTCACCGCGGTCTGCGCCACGGCGCACCTGTCTGTGCTCGACTCCCTCGGTGCCGAGCGGGTCGTCGACTATACCCGGGATGACTTCACGACTCTCGATGACGAATTTGACGTGGTGCTCGATGCGGTCGGCAAGAGCAGTTTCGGGCGTTGCCGGCGGCTGCTCGTTCCCGGGGGGATCTACGTGTCGTCCGAGCTTGGTTCGATGTGGCAGAACCCGGTGTTGGCCGTGACCACCCCGCTGCTGCGCCGCAAACGCGTGCTGTTTCCCATCCCGAAGGACACCCGAGACGATGTGTTGCTGCTCAAGGGGCTGGCCGAATCGGGTGAGTTTCGGCCGATAATCGACCGCACCTATTCCCTCGAACAGATTCGTGAGGCCTACGAGTACGTGGCGGTCGGCCAGAAGATCGGCAACGTCGTCATTCGCGTTCGCGACGAGAGCTCTGGGCAGTAGCCGCCTGACGCCCGCGGAAGGCGATCATATTCATCCGATTGCCGCAGCGCACGCTGCAGAACCGCTTGGACCCATTGCGGGAGAGATCGAGCACCAGGCCGGTGCAGGCATCCGCTTCGCACATGCGCAGGCGACCCATTTCGTCACTGCGGATCACGTCGATCAGGGCCAGTGCCGCCTCGACGCGCATGCGCTCCCCGAGCGGTGCCTCGGGCACCGTCGCGTGCAGGTGCCAGTCCGACACGTCATGGCGCGCCAGCTGGGGCAGCGCCTTCGCCTCGCGCAGCATGCGGTTGACCTCGACCACGGCATCATCGCGGTCGAGGGTCCAGACTCGGCGGAGCAGCGCACGGGTCTGCCGAACGTCGGCCAGTTCGGCGTCGTTCCCGTCGATGCGCCCGGTGAACGGAATCGGCGCGAGGAGCGCCGCAAGGTCCTCAAGAGTCTCGAGCTCGTCCCGGCCGCTGCGGGAGGCCCCGGGATCGGTGTCGCCGAGCAGGACCACGAATTCGAGGGCCTCTTCGGTGTCAGGGGCAAAATGCAAGTTGACTCCTTAACAATTCGGTCCTACCGTAAGTGGTGAACATAGTTTAGCCCATGACTAAAGGATTCTTCATGAAGCTGTCCTCACTACCCGGGAGCCTGATCATCGCTGCCGTCGCCGCTCTCTCTTTCGGAACCTCGGGCGCCCTGGTCAAGCCGATGCTCGAGGCCGGCTGGTCGCCGACCGCGGCTGTCACCGCTCGCGCACTAACGGCGGGGGTGGTGTTGCTGCCATTCGCGCTCTACTCATTGCGCGGTCGCTGGTCGGTGCTGTGGCTGGGCCGCTGGCGGGTGTTGGGCATGGGGATCGTGGGTGTCGCGGCCACCCAGCTCGCCTATTTCGCTGCCCTGCAAACTATTCCAGTCTCCACCGCACTACTGATTGAATTTCTCGCGCCGCTGATTCTGGTCGGTTTTGTGTGGGTCTCGACGAAACGGATGCCGCGGCGCACGGTTCTTCTCGGCTCGGCCCTCGCCGTGGCCGGGTTGGTGCTCGTCATCGGACCCGGCGCGATTCGGGCCGTCGACCCGGTGGGAGTGGTGTTCGCGTTCGGAGCGGCGATTGCCTGTGCGGTGTTCTTTGTCGTCGCCGCGCGCCCGGCCGAAGGGCTGCCGCCGATCGCGCTTGCCGCGTTTGGTCTGCTGGTGGGCGGCGTGGTGCTCGGTGTGCTCGGCGTTTGCGGTCTGCTGCCGTTCACGGCCTCTTTTGCCGACCTGAACGTGCTGGACACGGTGCTGCCCTGGTGGGTGCCGCTGCTCGTTCTCGCCGTCATCAGTACGGCGGTCGCCTACGCGGCCGGCATTACCGCGGCCGGACGACTCGGGTCGCGGCTGGCATCGTTTGTCGGGCTGCTCGAGGTGATCTTCGCGTCGCTGTTCGCCTGGCTGTTGCTCGGGGAGCAACTCACCCCGGTGCAGCTGCTCGGCGGGCTGCTCATTCTTGGTGGCATTGCGGCCGTGGGCGAGGAGCGGGTCGAGCTGGCGGCAGAGTCGCTGCCGCCAGAGGAGCCGCTGCGGCACGAGGCCGCGGTCGTGGACTCCGGAGAGGCGACGGCCGCGGCATCCACTCACTGAGACTTCAGTCGCTGAACGTCTTGCCGCCAAACGCGACGAGGTGGTGTTCGGAAGCGGCCAGCAGGTGTTCGTAGACCGCGAGCACGTCGGGAGCGGTGACACCCTCGGTCGCAGCGGTAAGGTCGGCGATGTCGAGTTCTTCCACGGTGCGGGCAGCGTTCATCGCAGCGTCCAGACTCACGGAACCCTCGGCAAGCAGGGTGTCGTAGAGATTCTGGGTGACGTCGGTAGAGAACACACCGGCGGCCAGCCCGACCGTTGGATCGGCGATGTCGTAGCGTTCGAGCAGCGTGCCGACGGCATCGCTGTGCTTCGTTTCAGAACTCAGGATGCGAGTGAAGACAGCGGCGTCGTACTGTTGGGAGAACGCGAGGTAAAGATCGTGCGCGAGCTTCTCCTCGGCAGCCATCGCCGCGAGCGCGGTGGCCTGTTCGCCGGTGACGGTGCCGCTGGGCACATCGGTGAGCCCCGCGCCGGAGCCGGGCATGCCTGAGCCGGCGTGATCGGAGCCCGTTGCGTGATTGGAGCTGTCGTTCTTTGCGTTGCTCTGGTGCCCCGACATTCCGGTGACGGCTTCACTCCTTGTCGAACGCGCGCCCGCTCCGTTCGCTGCCGCATCGCCGTTTCGCAGGGCGGCGGCCAGGCTCGGAGTCGCGATGAGGGCGGTGATGACGACGCCTGTAGCGATCGCCGAGGTGATGATGATCTTCCTGCGCATGGTGTGCTCCCTTTTCGTTGGTGACTCCACGATGTCGCTCGGGGGTGCAGACGATCTGGCGACCGTATGGAGTTGGTGTGGAGAACGCGAGCGCTGCGGCATCCGCTTGCCGAGCCAAAGCTAGGGTGAAGTATGCCCACGGTGCTGGTAGTTGAAGACGAACGCGATATTCGTGAACTGCTGCGGCGCTATCTGGAACGTGCTGGGTTCTTTGTTTTCACGACCCCATCGGGTGCCGAGGCGCTCACACTGCTGACGGCGGCCGACCTGGTGATACTCGACCTCGGCCTGCCCGACATCGACGGCACCGATATTCTGCGGGAGATCCATGCCCTCGGCACCCTGCCGGTCATCGTGCTGACCGCGCGCAGCACCACCGAAGACCGCATTCACGGCCTCGAGCTCGGCGCCGACGACTATGTGACCAAGCCGTTCAGTCCCGCTGAGGTGGTGCTGCGGGTGCAGGCCGTGCTGCACCGGTACAGCGGGCCGCCGGCCGACGTTGGCCCGGTCACTTACGGCGACCAGCGGCTGCGCATCGACGAGAGCTCGCACCAGGCCTGGCTCGACGGGATCATGCTCGACCTCACCCCCACCGAATGGGGCCTGCTCGCAGCGGTGGCGACGGCACCCGGGCGCGTTTATTCTCGCTACGAACTGGTGAACCGGGTGCGCGGGTACGAATATGTCGGCTATGAGCGCACCATCGACTCCCATATCAAGAACTTGCGCCGCAAGCTGGGTGTGACCGGAGCGGATGTCGTGCAGACGGTTCTCGGAGTCGGCTACCGGCTCGGACTGACCCAGGACCGGTCATGACCCGCCTTGGCTCGCTGGGTCGACGCCTGCTGCTGGCGTTTGTCATGGTCTCTATCTCGTCAGTGCTCGTGCTGAGCGGCGCCGCGCTCGTCGGGGTTGATCGGGGCGTTCAAGCTGACCGCGCGCACATTGCGGCTACGGCGGCGTCTGCCGGAGCCGACGCGTACGTTCAGGCCGGCGGCTGGCAAACGGCAGACCTCAGCCGGGTTTTCGCGATCGGTGCTGCGGCATCGGCTCGTGTTGCGGTAGCGGATGCGAGCGGAGTCACGTTGCAGGCCCGCACCGGTGGCCCGGGCCAGGGGAGGGGGGAGAACACCGTCATCCTGCCGATTGTCGCCGACGACGTGGAGGTCGGTACGGTTCGTCTGAGCTTCGGTGGCAACGCGGGAAACGGTGTGCGGAACGTCGCCTGGACCTGGATTGGTGTCGCCGCGGTTGTCGCGCTCGCTGTCGCGCTCGCCGCGAGCTGGCTGGTGACCCGTCGCCTGGTGCGCCCGATCCGCGCAATGACGGATGCCGCCCACTCGTTCACGGCCGGCAACCGGCAGTCCCGTGCCCCATCGGGGGCGCCGGGGGAACTCGGCGAACTCGCCGTCGCCTTCAACGGCATGGCGGATTCGGTCATGGGCTCGGAGCGGGACCGCCGAACCCTCACCGCCGATGTTGCGCACGAACTCCGCACACCGCTGGCCGCCCTGCAGGCCGGGCTCGAAGAACTGCGGGACGGGCTCGTTGCGCCCACACCCGCAGGGCTCGCGGGCCTGCACGATCAGTCCCTGCGTCTCGGACGGGTCGTAGCGGATCTGGCCGAGCTCTCGGCGGTCGAGACGGCCGGCTTATCGCTGCAACTGGCATCGGTTGACCTGGCCCAGGTCGCCAGGGAGGAAGTGGCCCAACACGAAGCACGGTTGCGAGTGGCGGCGGTGCGCGTCAGCGTCGAGGCCCTGGACCCAGTCTTCGTTCGAGCGGATGCTGACCGGCTGCACCAGGCCATCGCCAACCTGCTCGCCAATGCCGCGCGGTATTGCCGCCCCGGCGACAGCGTGCGGCTGACTGTTTGGGAGGCGGACGGAGTGGCCGCGCTCGAGGTCGCCGATAGTGGTCCCGGCATTCCCGCCGACGAACTTCCGCATATCTTCGACCGGCTGTGGCGCGGTCGCGCTGCCCGGCAGGTTGCCGGTTCGGGCATCGGCCTGGCTCTGGTGCGCGAGATCGTCACGCGGCACGGTGGAACCATCGCCGCGGCATCCGCTGGGGGTGAGGGAACGACGATCACGATCCGCTTGCCGGCCAGGCCCTGATCGCCGAGCTCAAGCCGATCAGTCGTGAGTGGGTCGACGTCGAAGCTTGAAGCAGAGTGCCCCGCCGCACCGTGTGGCGGGGCACTCTGCTTCGCAGGCGATCTAGTCGTTTGCGCGTGCGCCGACCGGGCCGAACATGGCGTCGACGTCGGCGAGCTCCAGGTCGGCGGTCGCCTGAATGAGGGCGAGCAGTTCCGGGTCCAGGCCGGGCGCGAACTCCTCGAGGCGTTCCGCCGAGATCATCGACGGAACGCCGGCGGGAGCCTGCTCGGTCGCATCGAGCTTCGTGCCGTCCTTCGACGGCGACATGCCCCGATAGATCTTGCCAGCCTCCGACTGCCCGGCGAGGTCGAAGGTGTACTGCTTACTGTGCAGGCCCAGGTCGACGAGCCGTTTGACCTCCGGAAATTTTTCGGCGTTGGTTTTCGGAATCGGAAGCAGAGTCTTCCAGTTCACGCCGAGGGTTTCGAGCGCCTTCGCAAAGCCGTTCTCGTGTGCCTGGTCCCGCACGATCAGATATGAAATCGTCGACCGGGCCGTCTTGTTGTCGGTCATCTCGTAGATTCGGCACTTCTGCAGGCGCCCGGTGGATTCCAGCATGAGGTTGTACAGCAGGTCGAGAACGAGATTACCCGAGTTGTAGACGTAGCTGCCGCTCCACGGGTTGCCCACCGAATCAACGGGCAGGGCGCCCTGCGCACCCACCAGATAATGATGGATGTTGCCCTGGGTGAGGGCCAGTTCGAGTGGGATTTTGCCGCCCGCGCCAGGGGTGTCCAGCGGATCGGTCGGCTTGCCCTGATAGCGCGGCGAGCCGTCGAGCAGCCGCGAGATCGTGGTTCCGATGAGCTCGACGTGGCTGATCTCTTCGGTGCCCGCCAGATCGGAGGGCTTCGCGTATGGCATTTGCTTCGGCTGGTGTTGTCACACGCGGTCCGCCCGGCAACCGACGGCGCACCGGTCGACTCCGAGCCCCTCGCGATCTAGGCTGGCAGCCATGACCGGCAAGAAAGATCGCAGCGACGCACGTGTGAATGTGGCTCGCTACCGGGTAGAGCGGATGTTGCCGCCCGAGCAGGCAGACACCGCCGCGACAGAAGCGACCGAGCGGGAGACGAACGCGGCCGGGCAGTCCATGATGGAGGCCCGCGCCCAGTATGTGGAAATGGCCATCCAGCAGGCAATTCGGCGCGGCGAGTTCGACAACCTGCCCGGCGCTGGCAAGCCGCTCGCTAACCTCGACCGCGGGTATGACCCGGACTGGTGGATTCGCCAGAAGATTGAGAGCGAGAAGATCACCGGGCTCGGACCCCCCGCTCTCACCCTGCGTACCGAGAACGCCGAGCTCGACGCCCGCCTCGACCGCGCGCACTCCGAGGCTGCGGTGACGGAGATTCTCAACGATTTCAACAGTCGCGTCGTGGCCGCACGCCGGCAATTGCAGGGCGGGCCGCCCGTGGTCACCCCTACCCGTGATGTGGCGGAACAGCTCGCACTCTGGCAGGAGCGCCGGGCCGAGCGAAGCGATGCGGCCAGGCTCGCACGGGAGCAAGAGGCGGCTGCGCTCGCCGCGATGACGTGGCGCGAGCGCCGGCGCGCTCGCTCTCAATGACCTCATGATTCGCGAGAACCTTCAAGCGACCATCAAACGTTTGTCGCCCTAACGCAAGGCATCGTCGGGAAACATTCCCGTGCCTCGGGTGTTATCCCTCATATGAAGACCATTGTGTACAGCGAAACCGGTGACCCGTCCGTGCTCCACCTCGTCGAGCGTCCGGTGACCGAGCCCGGAGCCGGCGAAGTTCGGGTGCGAATCGTGGTTAGTGGAGTGAACCCGACTGACTGGAAGTCGCGCCGCGGCGCGGGTGCGGGGGAGGCCCTCACGTTCGCTGACGTGGTGCCGAACCAGGACGGCGCGGGATTCGTCGATGCGGTCGGAGCCGGTGTCTCTAACGTGGCCGTCGGCGATCGCGTGTGGCTCGCGCTCGCCGCCTACCAGCGGGCCGACAGTGGAACTGCCCAGGAACTTGCGGTGCTTCCGGCGGAACGCGTCTTTCTGCTGCCATCCCCCGCCAGTTTCGACCAGGGAGCCAGCCTCGGGGTGCCGGCCATCACCGCATACCGGGCCCTCACCGTGGCCGAGGACGGGCCCCGGCGCCTGCATCCGGGAGCGCTCGACGGCAAGATCGTGCTCGTCGCAGGCGGTGCCGGCGCCGTCGGTCATGCCGCCATCCAGCTCGCTTGCTGGGCCGGTGCGACCGTGATCACGACGGTCAGCGGGCCAGCCAAGGCCGCACTGGCTTCCGCCGCCGGCGCACACCACGTGCTCATCTACACCGACTCCGACGCTGCCGCCGATATTCGGGCCATCGCACCCGACGGCGTCGACCTCATCGTCGAGGTGTCTCCCGCCCAGAACTCCGAACTCGACCTCGCAGTCATTCGCAACCGCGGATCGATCGCGGTCTACGCCAACAACGGCGGCGACCGGATGACCCTAGACGTGCGCAAGCACTTCAGCCTCAACGTGCGCTACCAGTTCGTACTGCTCTACACCGTGGGCATCGAGGTCGTGCAGCAGGCCGCCGCGAGCATCAACGAGGCTCTCGTGGACGGCGCGCTGGCCGTCGGAACGGATGCGGGACTGCCGCTGCACCGCTTCGACCTCGCGCACACGGCGGATGCCCACGCCCTCGTCGAAAGCGGGGTCACCGGAAAGGTGCTCATCGATGTCGCCGCGGGCTGATCCGGGATGGCCTGGTTCGTAAGCCGGGCCGGCGCACAACTCCTGCAATTTGAGGGGCGCAAATTGAACTTCCCCGTGCTTCTGCGGGTGTGGCGGCGCCCCGGTGAGAATTGCAGGAGTTGTGCGCCGGGAGTTGTGCAGAGAGCCCCCTCACCGCGAACGGTGAGGGGGCTCATCGACCTGCGGCCTAGTACTCGCGGCGCGGGGCGCGCGGCGGGCGATCGCCCTGCTCGGCGGAGCGTGAGGCGCCGCCTTTGTCAGCACGCAGCTCGATGAGCTTGCCGCTGATGCGGGTGTTCTCGAGCTTGGAGAACACGTCGCCCGACAGGTCAACGGGAAGCTCGACCAGCGAGAACTCGGGCAGAATCTTGATGTGTCCAAAGTCGTCGCGGCTCAGGCCACCCTCGTTGGCGAGGGCGCCAACGATCTGACGCGGTTCCACCTTGTGCCGCTTGCCGACCTCGATGCGGTACTGCGCCATCGGCTTGCCGCTGGACCGCACCGGGCGTTCGCTGCGCACGGGGCGGTCGTCGCGGTCGCCGAAGTTGCTGCGCGGAGCGTAGCTGCCACGGTCGTCGCGGCTGCTGCCACGGTCGTCGCGACCAAAACGGTCGTTGCGGCCGCCACGCTCCGGGCGATCACCGCGCTGCTCAGAGCGTTCAACCCGCTCGTCGCGCTCGATGCGCTGCTGCGCCCGAACATCCTCGGCGGAGAGCAGCAGGGGAGTCTCGCCCTGGGACACCACGGCGAGGGCAGCGGCCACGTCGACCTCGGGCACGTCGTGGTGGGAGACGTAGTGCGCAATGATGTCCCGGAATTTGCTGATGCGGTCAGACTCGTCGAGTGCCGATGTGATGGCATCGTCGAAGCGGGTGAGGCGCGTCACGTTGACGTCCTCAACGCTTGGCAGCTGCATCTGGGTGAGCGGCTGGCGGGTGGCCTTCTCGATCGCGGAGAGCAGGCGGCGTTCGCGCGGGGTGACGAAGCTGATCGCCGCGCCCGAGCGGCCGGCCCGGCCGGTACGACCGATGCGGTGCACGTACGACTCGGTGTCGATCGGAATGTCGTAGTTGACCACGTGGCTGATGCGCTCCACGTCAAGGCCGCGAGCGGCGACATCCGTTGCAACGAGAATATCGAGCTTGCCGCTCTTGAGCTGGTTGATCGTGCGTTCGCGCTGCACCTGCTGCACGTCGCCGTTGATCGCCATGGCGGAATAGCCGCGCGCACGCAGCTTTTCGGCGAGCAACTCGGTCTCGTTCTTGGTGCGGGCGAAGATGATCATGCCCTCGAAGTTCTCGACCTCGAGAATGCGGGTGAGCGCGTCGAGCTTCTGCGGGTACGACACCATCAGGTAGCGCTGGGTGGTGTTCGCGCTGGTCGTGGTCTTACTCTTGACCGTGATCTCTTCGGGATCGTGCAGGTACTTCTTGGAGATACGGCGAATCTGGGCCGGCATCGTGGCCGAGAACAGCGCGACCTGCTTGTCGTCGGGGGTGTCGGCGAGAATGGTCTCGATGTCCTCGACGAAGCCCATGTTGAGCATCTCGTCGGCCTCATCGAGCACCAAAAACTTCAGCTCCGACAGGTCAAGGGTGCCCTTGGCGAGGTGGTCCATGATGCGACCGGGAGTACCCACGACGATGTGCACGCCGCGACGCAGGGCCGACAGCTGCTGGCCGTAGCCCTGTCCGCCGTAGACCGGAAGCACGTGCACGCCGCGCATGTGGGCGGCATACTTCTCGAAGGCCTCACAGACCTGCAGCGCGAGTTCGCGGGTGGGCGCAAGCACGAGGGCCTGCGGGTTCTTCTGCGATAGGTCGAGACGGTTGAGAATGGGCAGCGCGAATGCGGCCGTCTTGCCGGTACCGGTCTGGGCGAGTCCGACAACGTCGCGACCCTCCAGAAGCGGGGGAATAGTGGCGGCCTGAATGGCCGATGGGGTTTCGTAGCCGACGACTTTGAGCGCCTTGAGCATGGCGTCGTTGAGTCCGAGATCGGCAAAGGTCTTGGTTGCAGTGGCAGTTTCTGCCTCGTTCTGCGCAGTGGTGTCTGGTGCGGTCATAGTACAACGGTAGTCGAAGAGTTCGCCGTCGGCGTAAAGGCTCGTCCGGCGACTCCCAAAGCGGATGCCCGCGGCCGCGGCATCCGCTTGCCGTCGCGTCGGAGGGAGGGTGTGGATACCGCCGGAACCGGTTGGGCTGAACACCCGTAGTGGTGGCGGGATCGCGCTATTCTCGTTGGGTTCCGGGCAACGTCGCTCGGAGGGGGCTCATTGCTGAGTGAAGGGCACCGCCAATGTATCTGCACAGTTCTCGTGAGAACCCGAAAATGTCAGTGCGCTGGCGTGCGTCGCTCGCTGCCGCGCTCACGGTGCTGCTGGGCCTGGCGACCACCGGTGCCAGTGCCACCGCGATCGCAAGCGTAACGCGGGCAGTAGCCCTGCCGGCACCGTTCTCTCACTCGATATTCATCAACAACGACGCCGGTAATCGTGACCACCGCATGAGTCTGCCGACGTCCAGCACGAGCGTACGGTTCCTGCTCCCGTCCGAGGTCTCCGCACTCGATATCTCGCGCGTGGAATACAGCCTGTACGGCGAGAACTTCACCGTGGGTGGCGCCGTGTCGCTCGATGCCCAGAAGCGCAGCGTGACCATTCCTTTGCCGGCCGGATTCTTCTCCGTGACGCCCGGCCATCGCCCGTTGATCGGGCCGTCCGACGAAAACGGCGTGCCGGTTCATACCGCCGGATACTACGGGTTCGAATTCACGGCCACCGGACCGACGGCACAGCCGCCGCGCCTTGGGCTCGGCTCGGGCGACCTCTTATCGGTCACCGCGGTCGTGGAACGTGGTACCGACACGGGTGAGCGCACTCCGGTCTTCAGCCTGCACCGTGACGATGTCGATTCCGTGAACACCAGGACGCAATATTTTTCCGCGCCCACGCAGTCCGTGCGCAAGGGTGATCGCGTCACCGTCACGGGGCCTCGCGGCTTCTGGACCGGCACCCCTCGTCCCTTTGTCTCACGCCAGGTCGCGCTCGGATCCGATCTCAACGAAGATTCGTTGGAGAACCTTCTGCTGCCCCAGGCGGTCTCCGCCGACGGAAGCAGAATCACCGTCACGGTTCGCGACCGTTCAGCATCCGATTCAGATATCGATGTGCAGCCGGGGGCAGCGCCCCTGATCGCCATCACCATGCTGACGGGTATTCCGTTCGGCCCGGGGGGCGCCGACGCCGTGGACGTGTATGTCCCCGTTCGCACGGCCCCGGGGGCACCGACGATGGGAACGCCGACCGCAGGACAGGCATCCGCTACCGTGCGCTGGACGGCCCCCACCGACGGCGGCGCCGCAATTCTCGGCTATCGGGTGCGAGCCTACGCGGGTGGCAAGCTCGTGACCACACGACTCGTGGTCGGCCGGGTGCAATCGGCGGTGGTGACCGGGCTGAGAAATGGCACCGCGTACACCTTTGATGTGGCGGCGGCCAACCGGATCGGCATCGGACCGGTCTGGAAACGATCGACGACGGTCACGCCCCGGGGGTAGTTTGGTGCTCCATCCCTGCGAAGCCGGGCCGCTCTGAAAGACTGGCCTGATGGACAACGCGTGCGCTGCATCCCGGAGTGGTGCTTGAAAGGAGATTCCATGCCCACCATGCAGCACAGTGCGCCGGATGGCGAACACTGCGAGTATTACGCCGACGGCAGCGTGAAAGCGCGCGGAACCAAAGCTGGCGGCGAGCTGGACGGGTACTGGGAGTGGTTCAGAAAAGACGGCAGCAAGATGCGCTCGGGTCATTTTTCCCGCGGTGACCAGGTTGGCGAGTGGATCACCTATGACCGTTCATCCGAACCGGTTAAGGTGACCCAGATAAAGCCGCAGCCCTAGGCTTTCAGAAAAGCGATCGCGGCTTCGCGGAAGGGCCTCGACGTGGGCGCATTAAAGTGGTTTCGACCGGGAATCTCGAAGAAACTCCCGTTGGGCGTGGCCTCGGCCAGTGCCCGCGAGGCGGCGAGAATGCTATCTTCGCTGCCGGTGGCGAACAGCAGCGGTTGCGTGGGGGCATTGGCTGGTCCAGGCTGCGAGCCGCCACGCATGCCTTCGACGAGCGCGACGAGCGCGGCGAGATCGTTGCCGGGCAGGGCCTTCGCCATGGTGAGATAGGTGCCGGTGAGGCGGTCGGTGACTTCCGCGCCGTGTTCGAGGTGGGCGCGGGCAGCCGCTATCCGAAATCGTTTGAGCGGATCGCCGTCGGGGATGCCGCCGAGCACCGCCTGGGTGATGCGCCCGCCGAGTTCGCGGGCGGCCTGCCAGCCGACGCGGGCGCCCAGGGAATAGCCGACGTAGCGCACCTCGGTGAGCAGATAGGCGTCGAGCACGGCCTCGACGTCGCCGACGAGTAGTTCCATTGTGTATGCCTCGGCCGAGTGCGGTTTGTCGCTCGCGCCGTGGCCGCGCTGGTCGATACCGATCACGTGAAAGCCGGCCCGGGTCAGGTCGCGCGTCCAACCGGTGGCGTGCCAGTTCGCGATCGCGCTCGACGCGAAGCCGTGTACCACGAGCACGGTCGGATGGTCGGGGTCGCCCAGCTCGTAGGTGGCCAGTTGCACCCCGTCGAGGGACGGGACAAAACGGTGCTCGGGGGCGCTTCGGTGCAACATTCCCCTATTTCACCACGGATGCCGCGGCGTCGGTTCCCCAAATCCACTCGCGACGGCCCTACCCGCGGTCGCACACCGAGACTATTCTGGGCCGTAAACAGGCCGTCCACGCCCGGTGGGTCGCGTGCTCAAAACGCCCTGCCAACGGCCTCCAGAATTGAGGAGACGGTCATGTCGATAGCTATAAACGCGCTGCAAATCAAATCGTTCGACACCCCGGATGAACGCGTCGCCGGCATCGAGTTTGAGAGCGCCGGGCAGTTCGGCGTGCCGGCCGGCTGACTCCGTGTTCGCCGACCGAGCGGATGCCGGGCGCCAGCTGGCCGCCCGGCTGACGTCCCTGCGATCCAGCGACCCGGTGGTCGTGGGGCTTCCGCGCGGAGGCGTTCCAGTGGCGTCCGAGGTGGCGCGGGCGTTGCACGCGCCGCTGGATGTGATCGTGGTGCGCAAGCTCGGCCTGCCCATTGCACCCGAAGTAGCCATGGGCGCCATCGGCGAAGACGGTGTGCGTGTGCTGAACGACGACATCGTTCGGCAGGTTGGGGTGAGCGCGGGGAAGCTGCGCACCGTCGAATACCGCGAGCGGGCAGAGCTCGAGGCCAGGGAGGCGCTGTACCGCGGCGGGCGACGGCGGCTCGACCTGACCGGCCGGGTCGTGATCATCGTCGATGACGGCATAGCGACCGGTGCCACAGCGCGCGTCGCATGCCAGGTGGCCCGCCAGCGCGGAGCCGCCCGGGTCGTGATGGCCGCGCCCGTCATGCCGCCGGATGCCGATCTCCGGATGGGTGCCGACGAGATCGTCTGGGTCATCCAGCCGCCACAGTTTTGGGCGGTCGGTGCGCATTATCGAGACTTCACGCCGACGACTGACACCGAGGTGGTGGCGTTGCTCGCGGCGGGACCGGTCAGCTCGCCGGGCGCAGGGCCGACTGCACGATGACGACGTCGGGACCGTATTGCTCGTCGACGAACTTCTGGATGGTGCCGTCGTCGTAGAGAACAGACACCCACAGGTAACCGTTCATCGGCATCGACGTCAGCATCTGCGGCCGGTTGAGTCCGTCCTGGATGGCCTGGAGCGTGGCGTCGTCGCTCGCGCCAGCGCACACAGGGTTGGTCGCCGAATTGTGACGTTTCGGCTGCTCAGGCGCGGTCCGGTTACGCTGGGCACACACCAGAGCGAGTGGGAGCCGTCGTGAACGAGAACACAGCAGGGCTCAGCCCGGAGGTCATCGAGGGCGTTTTCGACCTCGCCCGCGACGGTCTCACCGGCCCGCTCGGCGAAATGATCGACGCCGGAGTCGGACTCGACGTCGTCAACACCCGCGGGGACACACTGCTGATCGTCGCGGCGTACCAGCAGCACGCCGAGACCGTCGCTGAGCTGCTGCGGCGCGGGGCGGACGCATCCGCTGTCAACGTCATGGGCCAGACCGCCATCTCCTGCGCGGTTTTTCGGGGCAATGAGGCGATTCTGCGGTTGCTGCTCGAAGCGGATGCCGACCCCCGCCTCGGCACACACAGTGGCGCGGCCATCGCCGACCAGTTCGGCCTGCCGAGGATGCGGGAGATCATCGAGTCGTACCCGCGCGACTGAGCAGCCAGAAACGACTGAGCAGCCAGAAACGACTGAGCAGCCAGAAACGACTGGGCAGCCAGAAAAAGGGCGCCTCCCGGATGGGAGACGCCCTCATTTAGACAATCTGGTTAGCGGCCGAGCCCGAGTCCGAGGTCTCCAAGAACGTCGTTGACGATCGAGTCGACGGAGCCGTCGATGTCGCCGCCGTCGACATCCGTGCCGACATCCGTGCCGTTGCCGGCGTCAAACGGGGCGGTGACGGGCGCTTCGATCGGAGTGACCACGTCGTTGCCGCTGCCGACGGACGCGTCGTTGCCGACCTCGTTGCCGGAGGCGACATCACCGATGTCGCTGTTGAGAGAATCGTTCACGAGCGGGCCGTTGACGACTCCGCCGTTGACGACTCCGCCGAGCGAGGTGTCGTTGCCGAGCACGCCGTTGCCGGTCGAGTCGTTTCCCGAGAGGTCGAACAGGTCGCCGATGATGTCGAGGCGGTTCTGCTCGGACGAGCTGTCGGCGCTCGTGCTCGTGCTGCTGTTGTCGCGGTCGCGGTCGAGGGCCTGGGCCGGGGCGACGAAACCGCCGATGATGAGAGCGGATGCTGCGGCGCCGGTGATGCCCAGCGCGGTGATCTTGCGAATGTTCGTGTGCTTCGTGATCGTGTTCATGAGAGCTCCTATTCGTTGTTCTGTTCCGGCCCGATGTTTACTCGGGCCGCACAGATGGTCCGGAGCCCCGACGGATCGGGTTTGGTCGGCCTACCCAAAATGGGTGTCCTGGGCGGATCTGAACGCGTATCAGGCTCGTGGCGACCCGCGCAGATCGCCGTCACGAGCGGCATCCGCTGGTCGCTGCGGCGAAACCTGAGAACAGTCTGGCAACCCGCGCTGGATGGCAAGCGAGGACCTTGCGTCAGTCGAGCAGTCGAATGACACGCTCCCGCAACGCGTTGCTGCGCTCAGTGAAACCGCGCTGGCGGCGCACATACTCGGCCTTCCCGGCGGCAGTCTCGACCGGAACCGGCGTGTAGCCCCAGTCAACCAGGTCGTAGGGGGAGGCCTCCATGTCGAGCTGGCGAATGTCGCGGGCGAGCTCGAAGGAGTCGAGCAGCACCTCGCCGGGAACCAACGGGCCGAGCTTGATCACCCACTTATAGATGTCCATGCCGGCGTGCAGGCAGCCGGGCTGCTCCAGCGCCGGCTGATTCTCCCGCGTCGGCTGCAGCTGGTTGAGGGGCAGGGCTTCGGGTGTGAAGAACCGAAACGCGTCGAAATGGCTGCACGCTATGCGGTTTTCAAGGACGACGGCATCGGTGTCGCCCTGGCCAAGGCGCAGCGGCGCGATGTGGCGGTGCTCACCCTGACGGTAGACCATCGCCCACTCGTGCAGTCCGAAACAGCCGAACTGGGCCGGCCGCTGTCGGGTCGCTGCGAGGAGTGCTCGGATGAAGGCGATGACGCGCTCATTCTTCTCGGAGAAGGCGGCGAAATCCACCTGGCTGTCGCTGCCCGTGGTGCGGTACCACTTCCAGTTCGCCCGAGGCTCGGTCGCGGCGCCCTGCAGGAGTGCGCCAGCGCCGGGATGCCAGCGGCGCAGCAGCCCAGGGCGAAATGGGTAGTAGGTGAACAGGAAATCGTCGACCGGATGCGTCTGGCCGGTCGCCGCCCGCTCGCGGCGACCACGGGTAAGCGCGTCGGCGCGCGCTTCGTGGGCCTGCTCGAGGGCCCGCCACTCGGCGGTCCCGAGCAGCCGGGTGGGGGTAGTCAGTTGCACTCCCACGACACTACGCCTGCAACCCGGGGCGTAGGCTTACGCGCCCAGGCCGAGCGTATTCAGGGCCGTCTCAAGTGCGCTCCGGGCGGCCCGATCAAGTCCGAGCAGCGGCAACGGCAGGTTGGGCGACCCGACGAGGCCGAGCGTCTCGGCCGCGGCGGACACGACTCGAAGGCTGCCGAACTGGCGGAAGATCGCCCAGAAAGGTTCGCGCTGAGACCGGTGAACGTAGTTGTGCCCTTCGTCGGTGCGCGCAAACGAGGCGCTCCCGCTACCTTCCCGCACGTTGGGAGTGCAGAGTACTGCCCATCCCGCGCGCAGAAGATGCGCGTTCGACGCGAATCAATGTCGTATCGCAGCCATCCCGCTGGTCGAGCTCGTCGAGAGCAAGGCAAACCGGCGCTGGCCGCCTGCAGGACCCAAACGTCTCGCTAGTCGAGCTCGCATAGGCATGATCTGACTCAGTCTCAGCGTCGTTCCCGTGCGGCCGGCCCTATTTTTCCCAGTTGGGTTTTTCGGCGGGGGTGGCGGCACGGTTTTGGCCGCCGGGACGCCAGGTTTGGGTGGCGTCGAAGAGTAGGGGGCCGCGAACCCAGGGGCGGCCGTCGCGCATGTGTGCTCCGCCGTTTTCGCAGCGGCATTCGTGGCCACGGAAGCATCGAGGTATTCGGAGCGGCGGAGCACATCCGTCGTGGACAGCACCCGGGCTCCGTCGACCACCCGGCCGACGCTTTCGAGGGCGAGCAGAAGAGTCAACGATTCTTCATCGCCCAAGGACCCGAAGGACACTCCGCCCAAAGCCTCAAGCAATGCGTCCCGGGCCTGCTCCACCGCCACAATGACTGGGTTCGAGCTGGTCTCGTTCGGGTTTTCCATGAACATGGGCGCCATTGCCTCCTTGACGCCAATTTTACTCCAAGTCGAACACAAAAGCGAGGGAATCTCAATGCTTTCAACAAGCAAAATGGCGCGAGTTGAGGCTCGGGAATCATGCGCTTCGGCCTTGTGTCCCCCTTCGTTCGTGAGCATTTTGTCTAACGATCCGACGGTGGGTTGTGGTTGCCGGCATCGAAAAAGTGGGATTTATGAGCGAATTTGTGTCATCAAACTCGCAGACGAGATCCGACTGCGAAGGTTCTAACCCACATACTCCGCCGCGCTCGTATCCGGGCACATGTTCCGACCACGGGCCCAGCTTCTAAGCTCGGCCCGAGGATGCGTCTACGCGGCCAGGGGAGAGGCGCCGGCCTGCCAGCGGATGGCGCGCACCCCGGCTCGGGTGCCGTGTGTTTCAGCGTCGTGGCCGCGCAGACGGCGGCACTCGACGAGGTCTTCGGCCGGTGTGATGTGCGGGTCGCGGCAGGAGCTGTCGTAGCCGGTGTAGTCGATTTCAAGCAGGAGTTCATCGTCGGTCATGGTGGATCCACTTCGGCGGGGCGTCTCGTCTGAGCTGCCGGGCGAATGCACCTGCCGCAGCAGGCGGTTGCTTCGACGCGATTGTGCGCGAATTGTTGGCACGCGATCGGAATCGAAACCCAATGTCACTCTCCGACGATACTGGCGGAGCTGGTCTGTTCGTACGAGGGTAAGTGGCCGTCGTACGGAATGTCTGCATTGACGCGAAATTGTTTCATTTCGTTACACGGCGGTGATGCACCGTTAACTTCGATTCGCGCGCTACCCGTGCGGGCGTACCCTCAAACTATGAAACGTGCACTCGCGCTCAGCCTGGTCGCCGGGCAATTTCTGTTGCTCGGGGCATTGGTATTTTTGCCGCACGGCTCGCTCTGGTCGACCGGCATCGGCGTCATCGTGGCCGCGATCGCGTTGGGGCTGGTCGGCGCGGCACTCGCGGTGCTCGGTGTCGTAGGACTCGGGCCGGCATTGACCGCGAGCCCGATTCCCCGCGAGCGCGCCCCGCTGATCACTTCGGGCGTCTACGGGCTCATGCGCAGCCCCATTTATGCGGGACTCATGACCGGCGGTGTCGCGCTCGTGCTGGTGGGGGCATCCGCTTGGCATGTGGTGGTGTGGATCGCGCTGGTCGCACTGCTGTCGGTGAAGACGCGGTGGGAAGAGCGGATGCTCGTGGCTGAGCACCCCGAATACCGCTCCTACGGTGCGCGCGTCGGTCGTTTCCTCCCCGGTGTCGGCCGGTTGGCCGAGCGCGGCTGAGCCGGGAAATTTCTCGTTCGTTGGCGGCTTGCGGTAACGAATTCGGCGTGACGGTGTTGCCCCCAGTATGACTATTCCGCTCTCCATCCTTGACCTCGCTCCGATTGCCCCCGGGCAGACCGCTCGGGAGAGCTTCGCGGCGAGTGTCGCGCTCGCGCAAACGGCCGAAAAACACGGGTACGCGCGCGTCTGGTATGCCGAGCACCACAACATGCCGACCATCGGATCGTCGGCAACGAGCATTCTGATCGGCCACGTCGCCGGGCAGACCGCCACGATCCGACTGGGATCCGGTGGCGTCATGCTGCCCAACCACTCTCCCCTCGTGATCGCCGAGCAGTACGGCACCCTCGCCGAGCTCTACCCCGACCGCATCGATCTGGGCCTCGGGCGGGCACCCGGCAGCGACCAGAACACCGCTCGAGCGATGCGCCGCGACCCGCGCGCTTCCGACCAGTTTCCGCAGGACGTCATGGAGCTGCAGGCCTACCTGCGCGGCCAATCGATCGTGCCCGGCGTGCAGGCCGTTCCCGGCGCCGGCACCAATGTTCCGCTGTACATTCTGGGGTCGTCGCTGTTCGGTGCCGGACTCGCCGCCGCCCTCGGACTGCCCTACGCCTTCGCGTCGCACTTCGCACCCGATGCGCTGCACGACGCCATCGCGCTCTACCGCCGCGACTTCACTCCGTCGGAGCAGCTCGCCGCCCCGCACCTCATCGTGGCCGCCAACGTGATCGCGGCCGATGATAAAGCGGATGCCGTGCACCAGTTCGAGACCACCCGCCGCACCCGGGTACGCGGCATGCTCTCCCGCGGCCCGGCGACCCCAGAGTACAGCGACGACCAGATCGACGTCTTTCTGACCACGCCGGAGGGCCGCAATATCGCCAATATGATGCGTTATTCCGCGGTCGGCACGGCCGAAGAGGTGCGCGCCTATCTCGAGGAATTCGCCGCGGGAACCGGAGCCGACGAACTCATTCTCGCCCACCAGTCGCCGTTCATCGCTGGCCGCCTGCGCTCGGTGGAACTGACCGCCGATGCTATGAGCCTCGTCGCTGCCTGAGCTGGCAACATGACCCCCGACGCGCTCGTCGACCTCTGCCTGAGCCTGCCGCAAGCGATCGAAACGTTTCCGTTCGGTGAGGAGACGAGCGTGTTCAAGACCAGCGGAAACGGCAAGATTTTTGCCCTCGCGGCGCTGGCGAGCGAGCCGCTGACGGTGTCGCTCAAGTGCGATCCGGAGGAGAGTCGCGCCCTGCGCGAGGAGTTCCCTCTTTGGATCACGCCGGGCTATCACCTGAACAAGAAGCACTGGATCACGGTCGAGCTCGGCGGCCAGGTACCCGCCGAGCTCGTCGAGCAGTTGCTGCGCGACAGCCACGCGCTCGTGCGGCCCAGGGTGCCCCGCGCCAAGCTGGAGTAGCGCGCCGGTCGGCGTCGAGCCGTGAGTTTTGAGCCGTTGAATCGTTTAAATCGGGCTGAAAATCACGGCTCGGCGAGTGGCTCGCCGAGCGGGTCGGCCGCCGTCAGGTCGGCCAGGGCCATCCCGCCCACCGGCAGACCGGCCCAGGACAGCAGGGTCCAGCCCTCCTCGGGTGAGCCGGTCAGCTCGACCACGCCGGTGTTGTCGAGTTCGTTCTCGCCGGCAAAGGTCGCCGGCACGTTCTGCGCGCGGGCTGCGGTCCACACTCGGATGGCCGCGCCGTGGCTGAACACAGCAGCGACGTCCGCGGTCGCGGCTGCCACAGCGATGTCGGCGTCGAACCGTCGAAAGAAGTCATGACCGTCTTGAGCGCCGGGCATCCGCTGGTCGAGATCACCGGAACCCCAGGCCACCGCGGTTTGCAGATAGGTGCGAACGGATGCCCGATCGCGCAGCCCTTCGAGTGACCCCGCTTCGATCTCGTGCAGCCCGGTCGCGACCTGCACGTCGAGTCCGCGATCGGCGGTGAGCGGATGCGCCGTCAGGTGAGTGCGCAGCAGCGTCGACACAAAAATGGCGTCGATGGGGTCGGAGCGCAGGGCATCGGGAATGGCGGCGGCCTGACGCAGACCGAGATCGGTCAACCCCGGACCGGGATGCTCGGTGTCGAGCCGCCCGAGAACGTTGCCGGGAGTCTGGCCATGGCGGATCAGGAGAAGTCGCATAGTGTCTCCAGCATAAGCATTGGCCCTGCAGCATAGGGAACCCGGCCGGTTAGAGCTGTCGTGACGGGGAATGGCGCGTCCGCGCAGCGGAAAGTGGCAGCATGGTGGAGTTACCTTCGAGCGTGTCAACAGGAAGCAGCCCCATGACGATCATCAAAATCAACGCCATCACCGTGCCGAGCGACGGCGGCGACGAGCTTGCCCAGCGATTCGCCGCGCGCGCCGGCGCCGTCGACGACCGCCCCGGTTTCGAGGGCTTCGAACTACTCAAGCCCACCGATGACCGCCTGACCTGGCTCGTCGTGACCCGCTGGGCCGACGAGGAGTCGTTCCAAGCCTGGGTGAGTTCGCCGTCGTTCGCTCAC
The DNA here is from genome assembly GCF_004402315.1 of Cryobacterium sp. TMT1-3. Taxonomy (NCBI): domain Bacteria; kingdom Bacillati; phylum Actinomycetota; class Actinomycetes; order Micrococcales; family Microbacteriaceae; genus Cryobacterium; species Cryobacterium sp. TMT1-3. The sequence continues at coordinate 93,019 of NZ_SOFW01000039.1, read as the reverse complement.
GGCCACCGCAGTGAGACGCCGAAGGAAGGCGAACCGGCCGCGCGTCCCGTCGGTGTGAGCAGCGAGCTGTGGTCGTACACGATCGCCGGCGGTACCGCCCGTTAGTCAGGTGCTCGTCGGCAGTGACCGCGGCGCGCCGGCTCCCCGATCCGGTTCGGTTAGGCGGGCGGGCCGGAGGTCGACCCATCGGCGGGTTCCATGGTCTCGGTTTCGAGCAGCTCGGTGATGGACCGAAGGGTTTCTGGGGAAACATCCCCGAGCATCCTCGCCGCGAAGCTCACCACACGTTGAACGCGCAGGCTCTTCACGAACTCAAGTTGAGCGTCGACGCGTTCCGGCAGGTCGCCGTCGCCGAGCATGTATTCCGGGGGGATGCGGAAGAACTCGGCGATGCCGGTGAGCAGTGCCTGATCGGTGACGAGGGGGCCTTCGCCGGTGATCATGTAGGCCCAGCGTGCTCGCGAGAGGGTCAGGCCGCGTTCGTTCAAGCCCGCTTCGATCTGGCGATAGGTGTATGGGGTGTTGCCCTCGGCCACGACGACGTCGAGCAGCAGATTGAGCTTGCGTGCCAATTCCAGCTGCGGGCTCACCTCGCCGGCGCCTCGCGCGGCGCTCATTTGGCGACTCCCGCCAGAGTAGTGGTTCGGGCCTGGGTGCGCGCTTCGGCCCGATCGATTATGACCAGTTCGTCGGCGGTCACGGTCTGCCCGGAGCGCAACAGCAGGCTGTCGCGAATTTCGACGTGCCGCCGATAGAGGTGCACTCCGGGATTGCGCACGGTGAGCAGTTGTCGGGGGGAGAGCTTGCGTTCGATGCTGAGCTCGGGATTGTCGGCGAGGAGGCGCTGCCACAGCGGAGTGATCTGCCAGAGCAACACCCGGTCGCGAAAATTCTTTCCGGCTGCGGTCAGCCCGTCCGCTGTCGCTGAAAGTCCCAGGCCGACAACGAGGCTGATGGGGGACAACAGTAGCGCCAGGTTATACGTGGTGCGCGCCCAGCCGACCAGCAGGAAGTCCGGGTACAGAACGGCCAGCACGGCACTGGTCAAACTGATGATGGCATAGCCGAGCACACCCAGGCAGGCGAGCAGCACCAGGCTCAAGGATATCAGGGTGACCGGGCGGCGTTGCCGACGCAGGTCGGCCACGCAAGCCGTGGCGAAGGACACCGCGAAGATTCCCATCGCAATCCACGTCGTCGCCGCATAGGCGGTGAAGTCCCAGCGGGGCATGAACGACGCGGCGATATCGTCGGTCATCCGCCAATCGCTGCCGAAGAAAAGCAGAGCTTGCGCGACGATGATCGCAGCGGTGACCATCACTGTGGCACGCTGACGCCCCCGGGTGAGGCCGCGCGGCGACATGGCCTCCTGCACGATCACATCGAGGAGTGCGATGGCCACGATGGTCAAAGCGTGAAAGATGAAGTAGGTCACATTGCCGTTGCCGAGCAACGCGTCCACCGGCCGGTACACCGGCTCGGGCATGAGAGTCATGGTCAACGCGAAGACCGTCAGGAACAGCAGGAGTGGCCTGCGTCGTCCGCGAATCGCCGACGGGACACACACCGCGGCGGCGATCCAAAAGACGGCAGAGAGTGTGAACAGAATCGTTTGCACTAGAGCACGCGTCCGAATCCGGTTTGAGTGCCGTGGGCCGCTTCTGGCCCGTCGTGCAGCATCATGAGGGCCAGTTGATCGCCGATGGCCTCGGCGAGAGCCTCCTGCTCGTCGGTGAACTGGCTGCGAGACAGTGCGTAGGCGATGGCATCCAGAGGAATCAGCGGGGCCAGCAGAGCCACCCGTTCCGCAGAGATCAATTCTTGTTCCTGGTCGAGGATCATGTGGCCGAATTCGTGATTGATGAATTGCTGGCGGTGCACCACCGAGCTGGTCGGTGCATGGTGGATGCGCTCAAAGCTTTCCCCGGCTACGGCGATCCAGAGCCCACACAGCCCAGCCTCAAGCATGCGCGGGGTCGCGGTCTGCACCACGATCTTCTTGCCACGCATCGTTTCCATGTGCTGGTGCAGCAAGTCGGCCGTGAGGGGTCGGGGCAGGTTTAGCGCGGCCACCATGGTGTGTGCTTGTTTCTGGCGTGACGCGTAGTCCATCGATACCCCCTATTTGCCCCGTTCATCCTACCGCTCGGCGAGTACGGCCGGAGCGGGTGTCTGTACCGGCCTCACAAATAGGGTTAGGATAGACATGTCTAACGTGGCTTCCGGGGGGAAGCGGCTGCGGCGACGCTCGTGAGTGACGAATAATGCGGGGGCTCTGATCTCTGTGCCTGGCACGGGGTCCTTCGTCACTCATCGGGCAGTCGCCGCGTGCCACGCGGCCTGCACGACACTCGGCGCCCCACGGGGCGCCGAGTTGCGGCGGTACTCCGGCCCGAAAGCCGCGCGCATCCGCTGAAGGCTAAGAAACGTTACTTCGGCGCGACCGACCGTTTGCACCCGCCGTTAAGCTGAGCCAATGAGCACCGACCAAGAGCCCGAGCGAACAACTGCCGCCGAATCACCCGTCGAAGCGGCTCTCCCGGCTCGATCCCAGGCCCTGCTGCATGCCGTGACGAACTCCGTGGTGATCGCCGACGGCGCCATGGGCACCATGCTGCAGGAGCACAATCCTTCTCTCGACGACTACCAGCAGCTCGAGGGCTGCAACGAGATCCTCAACGTGAGCCGCCCCGACATCATCGCGGCCATCCACGATGTCTACCTCGAGACGGGCATCGACGCCATCGAAACCAACACCTTCGGAGCGAACTGGTCAAACTTGTCGGACTACGGCATCGAAGACCGCATCGAGGAACTCGCCTGGCTCGGCGCCGAGATCGCCCGCACCAGTGCCGAAAAGTTCGAAGCCCGCGACGGCCGGATGCGCTGGGTGCTCGGCTCGATGGGCCCCGGCACGAAACTGCCGAGCCTCGGCCACACCAGCTACGCCAACCTCAAGGCCACCTTCGCCGAGCAGGCGCTCGGCCTCATCCGCGGCGGCGCCGACGCGTTTCTCATCGAGACCTCGCAGGACCTGCTGCAGACCAAGAGCGCGGTGAACGGATGCAAGCAGGCTATTGCCGAGACCGGCATCCGCTTGCCCATTTTCGTCGAGGTGACGGTGGAGACCACCGGAACCATGCTGATGGGCAGCGAGATCGGGGCCGCGCTGACCGCGCTCGAGCCTCTCGGAATCGACGCGATCGGCCTGAACTGCGCCACCGGACCGACCGAGATGAGCGAGCACCTGCGCCACCTCAGTAAGTTCTCGCGCGTGCCTGTGATCTGTATGCCCAACGCCGGCCTGCCGCAGCTGACCAAGACCGGCGCGAGCTATCCGCTGACCCCCGACCAGCTGGCTACGGCGCACGAACAGTTCGTGAAGGAGTTCGGGTTGGGCCTGGTCGGCGGATGCTGCGGCACGACTCCCGCGCACATGACCGCCGTGGTCGAACGGTTGCGGGGCGTCACCGTGAAACCCCGCGTTCTCGAAGCGGATGCCGGCGTCGCCAGCCTCTATCAGCACGTCAGCTTTGACCAGGACAGTGCCTTTCTGGCCATCGGCGAGCGCACCAACGCCAACGGCTCTCGCGCCTTTCGCGATGCCATGCTCGCTGAAAACTGGGACGACTGCGTCGACATCGCCCGCAGCCAGGTGCGCGACGGCGCCCACCTGCTCGACGTCTGCATCGACTACGTCGGCCGTGACGGTGTCGCCGATATGAAACAGGTCGTCTCCCGGCTCGCGAGCGCCTCGACCCTCCCGCTCGTCGTCGACTCCACGGAGCCGGCCGTGCTGCAGGCCGGCATGGAACTCATCGGCGGGCGCCCGGTCGTCAACTCGGTGAACTTTGAAGACGGTGAGGGCCCCACGTCGCGGTTTGGCCGCATCATGCCGCTCGTGAAGGAGCACGGCGCCGCCGTGATCGCGCTGACCATCGACGAAGAGGGACAGGCCCGCACCGCCGAACACAAGGTGCGCATCGCCACCCGGCTGGTCGACACTCTCGTCAACGTGTGGGGCATGCGGGTCGAGGACATCATCGTCGACGCGCTGACCTTTCCCATCGCGACCGGGCAGGAGGAAACCCGTCGCGACGGCATCGAGACCATCGAGGCGATCCGGCAGATCAAGGCGAAGTACCCCGGTATCCACACCACCCTCGGCGTCTCGAACGTGTCGTTCGGGCTCAATCCCGCCGCCCGTTCGGTGCTCAACTCGGTGTTTCTGCACGAAGCCACCGAGGCGGGACTCGACTCCGCTATCGTCAACTCCGCCAAGATCGTGCCGCTCGCCTCTGTGCCAGACGACCGCCGCAAGGTGGCGCTCGACCTGGTCTGGGACCGCCGCGAATACGACGCCGAAGGTACCCTCACCTACGACCCGCTCGTGGCGCTGCTCGATCTGTTCGCCGGCGTCGACTCGGCCGCCCTGAAAGATGAGCGCGCGGCCGAACTGGCCGCCCTGCCGGTGGGTGAGCGGCTGGAGCGACGCATCATCGACGGCGAGGCCAAGGGCCTGGAAGCCGACCTCGACCTCGCCCGGGCCAGCGGGCTCAGCGCCCTCGACATCGTCAACGTGCACCTGCTCGTTGGCATGCAGGTCGTCGGTGCCCGCTTCGGCAGCGGCGAGATGCAGCTGCCGTTCGTGCTGCAATCCGCGGAGGTCATGAAGGCCGCCGTCGCCCTGCTGGAGCCGCACATGGAAAAATCCGAAGCGGCCGGCAAGGGCACGATCGTGCTCGGCACCGTGCGCGGCGACGTGCACGACATCGGCAAGAACCTCGTCGACATCATCCTCACCAACAACGGCTACGACGTGATCAACATCGGCATCAAACAGCCGATCGCTGAGTTCATTCGCGTCGCCGAAGAGAACAACGCCGACGTCATCGGCATGAGCGGGCTGCTCGTGAAATCCACCGTCGTGATGAAGGAGAACCTGCTCGAACTCGAATCCCGCGGACTCGCCGGCAAATGGCCCATCCTGCTCGGTGGCGCCGCCCTCACCCGTTCCTATGTCGAGGACGACCTGGACAGCGTCTTCGCCGGGCAGGTGCGCTACGCCCGGGACGCCTTCGAGGGTCTCGCCCTGATGGAACCGCTCGTGGCCATCGCCCGTGGCGCCGACCCCCGTGCGGTCGGGCTGCCGCCGCTGAAGAAGCGCATCCATAAGAAGAGCCTGCTCACCCTCACCGAACCCGAAGAGATGCCCGGGCGTTCCGAGGTCGCGAGCAATAACCCGATTCCGGTACCGCCGTTCTGGGGCACCCGCATCGTCAAGGGTGTGGCGCTGGCCGATTTCTCGGCGTTTCTCGACGAACGCGCCACGTTCATGGGGCAGTGGGGGCTCAAGCCCAGCCGGGCCGAAGACGGCGCCAGCTATCAGGAACTGGTCGACACTGTCGGCCGGCCTCGCCTGCGCTACTGGCTCGACCGCATCCTGGGCGAGGGCATGCTCGACGCCTCCGTGGCCTACGGCTACTTTCCCGTGGTCGCCGAGGGCGACGACATGGTCGTGCTGCACCACGGCGACGACCCCGCCGGCCTGGTCGGTCAGGCCGGGTTGCTCGCCCCCGATGGCGGTAGTGGCGGCGAGCTCGGTACCGACCGCCTGCGGTTCAACTTCCCCCGACAACGGCGTGACAAGCACCTGTGCCTGGCCGACTTTGTGCGTTCCAGGGACACCGGGCAAACGGATGTCGTCGCCCTCCAGCTGGTCACCGCCGGCGCGAACGTGGACTCAGTGACGGCCAAAATGTTCGCCGCGAACCAGTACCGCGACTATATGGAACTCAACGGACTGACCATGCAGCTCACCGAGGCGCTGGCCGAGTACTGGCACTCGCGCATCCGCTTGGAATTCGGTGTGGGCGGCGAAGACCCGAGCGATATCGCCGGCATGTTCAAGCTCGAGTATCGCGGTGCGCGGTTCTCGCTCGGCTATCCGGCCTGCCCCGAGATGGAGGATCGCCGCAAGGTGGTCGAGCTGCTGAAGCCGGAGCGCATGGGAGTGGTGCTGTCGGAAGAGCTGCAGCTGCACCCCGAGCAGTCGACCGACGCGTTCGTGTTCCACCACCCGGAAGCGAAGTACTTCTCGGTGTAGCGGGCAGGCCCCGGGGGAGTTGCGCCGATGCGCTGGAGTTCCGGTTTGGCCGGAACTCCAGCGCATCGCGTGCAGCTGGACTTCCGCCAGTGCGCGCGAGTTCTGCCTCGCGCGCACCGGCGCAGCTCGCGCGCGGCGTGAAACGGATGCCGAGTCAACGGCGCGGTCCCAGGCGGGCTCGGCGGAGGGCGGCGAGCACGGCCGGGCCGATTAGGACGATGCCGACGACCGTGGTGATGGCGCGCACGGTGTCCCAGGTGAGGGTTGAGGTGACGAGCGAGTAAAGCGCGAACGAGGCCAGGTTCTGACCGGGGTCGGCGGCGGCCTCGTAGGAGATGCCGCTGCCGCTGCCGACGGCGAACGGCCAGAACCAGAGGTTCATCGCGAGCCCGAACAGGTACGAGGCGACCACGCCGTAGCCGGCCAGAAGGGCGATTTCACAGCGGATGCGCCACCGCTGCACCGTGGTGATTGACCAGCGGGGAAGGAGCCCAGCGCCGGCTCCGACCCAGCCGCAGGCGAACATCTGGAACGGAGTCCACGGGCCGAAGCCGCCCCAGAGCAGCGAGGATACCGCGATGGTGAGCAGTCCGAGCAGAAAACCGAACCGGGCGCCGTAGACCCGACCGGCCAGAATCAGCAGTACAAAGACCGCCTCGACTCCGCCGACACCGGCACCCGCGATGCGCACCGCGGCGCCGACGGCCGAGAGCACACCGAGCAGCGCCACGGTCTTGGCCGTGTACATCTCCCGGTCGAGGGTGAGGACGAGGCCCACGATGAGCGCCGGAATCAGCGCAAAGGCCACGATCGGAACCGCGACCTGCGCGTCGGCCGGAACCGCTCCGACGAAGAACGGCCAGGCGAATGCGGCCGCGGCGAGAACGCTGCCGCCCGTGAGAATCCAGGACGTAAAGCGGATGCTGCGGCGCGGCGATACGACAACGCTCACGAGAGCACTCCGATGGGAGCGGTGAGGCGCCCGGCGTGCATGCGCAGGGTGCGGGAGGCCAGGCTCCGCGCAAAGTCGTCGTCGTGGGTGGCGAAGATGACCGCGGCACTGTGACCGGCCGCCGTGAAAAGCGCAGCGCTTACGAGGGAGCGCGCCCGGTGGTCGAGGCCGCGGGTGGGTTCGTCGACGAGCAACAGGGCCGGCCGGGCCGCGAGCTGAATGGCCATCACGAGGCAGAGCCGTTCGCCGGCCGAAAGGTCGCGCGGGTGGCGCTCGAACAGGGGCGTGGCATCCGCTGCAGTGTCGAAGCCGAGCAGACGCGCAAAGGTCTGTGCCGTGTCAGCGCCGGTCAGCCCGCTATCGGCGCGGCGACACTCCTCGGCCACGGTGATGGCAAACAGCAGGTCATCAAAGTTCTCGGGCACGAGAGCCACCGCCTGGCGGCGGGTTCGCCGCTTCAAAGAATGGACATCGTGCCCGGCGACGATCACGGTGTCAGCCGCCGTCGGCAGCGCGATCGCCCGCAGCAGGCTGCTTTTGCCGGCGCCGTTGCTGCCGCGCAGCGCGATGAGCTCGCCGGCCGGCACGTTGAAGGACACGGCGTCGACGGCCAGGTGGTCTTTGTGCCGCACGCTCAGCCGACGGATGCTCGCAAGCGGCACCGCAGACGCGCTCGCGTTCGATTTCGGTGCGGTATCTTCGGTATCATCCGTCGTGAGGACCTGTTCGAGGGGGACCTCGTGCAGGCGGCTGCCTCGAATCTGCAGCCAGGCATCCGCTACCAGGGCGAACTCGCTCGTGTTGTGTTCGGCGATGACGACGCAGACGCCGGCCTCGTGGGCCAGTTGGCCGAGCACGGTGCAGACCCGCTCACGGGCATTCGTGTCGAGGTCGGCGAGGGGCTCGTCGACGAGCAGCAGGATGGGATGGTTGACGAGGGCGGCGGCGATCGCGACGAGGCTGGCTTCACCGGCCGAGAGCTGCTCGATCGGGCGGTCGACCAGATGTTCAAGCTGCAGTCGCGCGGCAAGCTCGAGCACCCGGGCGTGCACGATCGATGGTGCCACATTGCGCACGGCCAAAGCGAAACCGATCTCGTCGTGCACTGTTTCGGCGGCAAAGCCGAGGCGCACGTTCTGCGCGACAAGCCCGACACAACCGGCGGTGTCGCGCGGGGGAGTCGCGGCCCGGTCGGCCCCGGCAATGTCAATGCTGCCGTGCTGCACGCCGTCATAGAAGTGCTGGAACAGGCCGCTCATGCTGTGCAGCAGGCTGGTCTTTCCCGATCCGGTCGCGCCGACGATCACCGTTAGGGAACCCGGCGCCAGCGTAACGTTGAGATCGTCGAGATGCCAGTCGCCTCTGAAATTTAAACCGGCATCGGCTAAGACTACCGGTGCCTCGCACACGCCGGGAACGACGCGGGCGGCCGCGAATCCTCGGGTCTCCATCGACGCTGCCAACGCGAGCGCGCGCTCGATGGTCTGCTCAAAAACCGGCACGAGCAGGGACGCGATCGAGCGCTCACCGCGCAGGGCGCGGGCCACCCGCACGCGCCGCACCGACTCCAGGAGGGCCGGAAAGGTGGCCCAGGCGATCACGAGCGAACGGGAAATCGCCCGCAGCGGCCCGCGGCCGGCACCGCGGGCGAACAGAGCCTGCACGTTGATGATGGCGTTGAGCAGCCCGAAGAACACGATGACGGCGGAGATCGGCAGGGCGCTGAGCGCCGCGTTGCCAAGACCGAGCAGGGTGATCGGGCCCAGCAGGGTGATGTGGCTGAATGGTGCGTCGAGCTGCAGCCGGGGAAGGTCGAGCAGCACCGGCCCGAGGCCGGCTCCGGCGCCGCCGAACACCACCCGGTAGACGACCCGCAGCAGCACGAAGCCGACGGCGAGCATGACTGCCGCGCGCAGCGGGGCCAGGCGCAGGCGAAACACTAGCTGCCGGGCGTGGGAGTTTCGGTGCCGGTGGTGTAGACGAGGCCGACGGACTGGCCGGGTTCGACCTCGAGCGTGCCGAGCCCTTCCATGGCGTAGTCCCAGTCAGCGTCGGGGCTGGCCTTCACCCAGAGAGCCCAGTAGGCGTAGGCCGGCGGCATCGAGGAACAGGTTTCGGTGAACGACTCCTGGCCCTCGACCACGACGGTTTCGTCGGCGGCCGGGCGGTCATTGACGCGGCAGACGATCTGGTCGCCGTATTCCACGCTGCCCTCCGTCGTGACGCCGATCGTGGCGAGGGATTCGCTCGCGGCAATCGCCTCGGTCGCGGCGACACAGTCGGTGACGGTATCGGCGTCGAGCGTGCCGAAGTCGACGACAACGGTGACGCCGGTGCAATCGGCCGGGGACGCCGCGGTAGTAGCGGATGCTGACGAACCGGCGCCAGCGCCGGTGGCAGTGGTGGCGCATCCGCTCAGGGCGGCGAGCAGCACGAGCGCGCCCAGCGTGGCGAAGGTGCGTCTGGGCGGGGTGAAAGTTGGCGCGGTGAGCTTCATTACTTCAGGGTACCTAGCGTTTAGAGGATGCCGGCGACTCGGTCGAGCCCGCCGCGGAGGTCGAGCAACAGATCATCGAGCGCTTCGATGCCGACTGACAGGCGCAGCATCCCGGCGGTGATGCCGAGGCGGGCGTTCAGGTCGGGGGCGAACGAAGCATGCGTCGTGGAGAGCGGATGCAGCACCATTGAGCGGGTGTCGCCGATTCCGGTCATGCGGCTGAACACGCGCAGTCCGTTGGTGAAGGCGCGGGCACCCTGGGTGCCGCCCTTGACGGTGACGGCGAAGACCGATCCGGTTCGTCCGTTGTAGTAGCGCTGCGCGATCTCGTGCAGCGGGCTGCTCGGCAGGCCGGCGTAGTCGACGACCTCGACCTCGGGCTGTTCTTCGAGCCAGTGCGCGATGGCAATGGAGTTGTCGACGTGGCGTTCCATGCGCAGCGACAGGGTTTCGATGCCCTGGTGCAGCAGAAAACCGTTGAACGGTGAGAGCGAGGGGCCGACATCGTTGACGACGGCCTCCCGCACGTATTGGGCGTAGGCGGCCGGCCCGAAGCGGTCGAGAAGTGAGGGCAGGCCGGTGCGCAGCGACTCAGTCAACAGCGGGTAGCGGCGTGAACTCGCCGCCCAGTCGAAGGTTCCGCCGTCGACGATGGCGCCGGACACTCCGGCGCCGTGGCCGCTGAGAAACTTCGTGGTGGAGTGCACGACGATGTCGGCGCCGTGCTCGAACGGGCGAATCAGGTACGGTGTGGCGACGGTGTTGTCGACGACGAGCGGGATGCCGTGGCGGCGGGCGACGGCGGCGATGCGGGCAATGTCGACGACGTCGTTGCGCGGGTTCGGGATGGTTTCGGTGAAGATGGCTTTGGTCTCGGGCCGAATCACGGCGTCCCAGGCTTCGTCGGAGTCGGTGTCCCAGACGTAGTCGACCTCGATGCCCATGCGGCGAAAGCTGCGGCCGAGCAGGATGCGGGTGCCGCCGTAGATGCTCGCGGTCGAGACGATGTGCTCGCCCGACTCGGCCAGGGCGAACAGGGCGGCGCTGATCGCGGCCTGCCCGCTCGAAACGGCCACGCAGGCGGTGCCGCCCTCGAGCGATGCCAGACGCTGCTCGGCGACCGCGTTCGTGGGGTTGCCCTGCCGAGAGTAGATGGGTTCGCGCGAGGCGCCGTTGAAACGTGCGGCCCCGTCGTCGAAGGAGTCGAAGACGTAGCCGGCGCTCAGGGTGAGCGGCGGAATGCGCGCACCGCGGTTCTCGTCGGCGTATTCGCCGACGTGCACCTGGCGGGTGTCGAAGCTGAAGCCGTCCCAGTCGGTGATCGGGTCGACAACATCGGAAGCGTCGGAATTCAGAATCGAAGCGGATGCTGGTGCGGGCGTGGCCATGGAACTTCCTGTTGCGTCAATATGCGGCTGGAGCGGGGCATCCGCTGGTGCGCGGGTGGTCATCAAACGGCCGTCGGTGTATCGGCGGTTTCCCGCGCGACGAGCGCCGCGATGCGCACGACGGCCTCGCGCAGGGTGTCGGGGGAGCAGGCCAGGTTGAGGCGGGCAAAACCCGCTCCGCCGAGCCCGAACGACTCGCCGCTGTTGAGGGCGACGCGGGCGTCGTCGAGAATGCGCTGATAGGGGTTGTCCCCCAGTCCGACGTGGCGAAGATCCATCCAGGCAAGATAGCTGGCGCGCGGCCGGTGATAGATCACGGCGGGCAGGTGTTCGCGGAGAAGTTCAGAGAGCAGTAGATCGTTGGCGACAATTTGATCGATGGCATTGTCAAGCCAGTCGGTACAACCGAACGCGGCGATGTTCGCGTGCAGGCCGAGGATGCTGGTGCGACAGGCGACTTCCTCGGGCAGAAGGCCCAGCAGATCGTTGGTGGCGTCATCGGCCGCGATCACGATGGCGCACTTGAGTCCGGCCACGTTCCAGCCCTTGCTTGCGCTGGTCACGGTGACCGCCCGGGCACCAGCGGCGAGGGCGAGCGGGGCGAACGGAGTGAAGGTGGCGCCCGGGTAGGTGAGTGGGGCATGGATCTCGTCGGAGATCACGAAGACGTCATAGCGAGCAGCGAGCCGGGCGAGCGTTTCGAGTGTGTCGGGGGCCCAGACGATCCCGTGCGGGTTGTGCGGGTTGCACAGGAGAAAGGCATCGATGCCGGCAGCGAAGCTGCTCTCCAGCGCGGCGAAGTCAAACAACCAGGTGTCACCGTGCTCGATCAGCGGGGTCGCGATGACGGTAGCCAGGGCCTCCTCGACGAGTTCGTAGAAGGGCGGATAGACCGGCGGTGTGATCGCAACCCGACCGCCGGGCGGTACGGCGAGGCGGAGCGCCTCGACGATGCCGACGCTCACGTCGGTTGCGAGGTGCACGTGGCTCGGGTCGACGGTCCAGCCCCAGCGTTTCAGGGCGAATGCGGCGAAGGCCGGGGCGAGCGGGCCGGGTCCGTCCAGGTAGCCGGTATCCGACGCCTGCACACGCTCGACCAGAGTTGCAATGATCTCCGGGGCCAGGGGGTAATCCATCTCGGCAACGAACAAGGGAAGTACGTCGGCGGGAAACCGAGTCCACTTGATGCTGCTGCGCTCGCGCCGGATATGCTCCAGCGGTGCGACCGTGATGACTGACATGACCACAGCTTGTTCCCGCCGGCGCGAATAAGCGAACACGCACGTAAACATTCGACACAAACTTTGACACCGAAACGGATGCTGCCGGTGGCCGGTCGCAGCGGATCACTCGTCCGAACGAGTTCAGTCAGAGCTGCGCCCGACTCGCCGTAGCAACGCTGGTCTTAGGGTGAAGGCATGGCCCGCATCCGAAGCACCGCCCTCGTTCTCCCAATGGTCTCAATCTTCCTGTTGGGCGCTACCGGCTGCGGTTCCCAGCCCACGGATGCCCAGGTGTCGCCGACCGCTGCGTCCGGCGGCAGGCTCACCGAGTGGTCGAGCATCACCGACACCATCGCGGGCTCCATCCATCCCACCTTCGATGCCTTCGAGGGAACGTGGGACGTGCAGCGCGCCGCGCCACCAGAGTCCGCCTGCTGGACCGAGTCCGAGGACTTGAGCGGTACCCCGCACTGGGAGACGAGGTCAGACGGCTACGAAGTCGCCTTTTTCGCAAAAAGCTCCTGGTTCGATATGGACGAGGACTGGTTGACTACCGCTGAACGCTACGCGCGGGTCTGGACGTCAACCTTTCCTGCCACCAGTTTCGATCCGGATTACGACTCGTTCACCTACGGGGCCCAGCTCGCTGGACTGGTTGACAGCGACCAACTGCGAGTGACGGGTGGGTTCGACGGCGACAACTGGATCTACCTCGTTGAAGTGTCTTGCGACACCCCCGGGTTCCGTGCTCCAACGCCGGGGGTATCGATCGAGCCCTTCGCGCACCCGTAGGCAGTTGCGTCAGGTCAAAACGTGGATGGCAACGGGATCGCTACGAGAACTGAGCACCGGGACGGGGCTGTCTCGGGTGATGCTCGTTCCGAGCTTGGGCACTCGACCGGAGTCACTGCCGTTGACGTCTTTGATCCACTGAGGTTCGCAGCGACGAGCGTGCACCAGGGTAGGCGTTGGTCCGGAAATAGACTGCGAGCATGGTCAAAACCGCACTTCATCGACGCCTTCCTTTGGTGGCCGTCGGAATCGCCGTGTTGCTGTGGTCGACGAGCTTCGGAATCAGCGGCGAGGTATTGAAAACGGCGTCGCCAGCCGTGCTCTCGGTCGGCCGGTTCGGGATCGGGCTGATCGTCCTTGTGCCCCTTGCCGCACGCCGGCCACTGTTCGCGCGTACCCTCCGAGACCCGCGCACCATTCTGCTGGGGCTCCTCGGAGTTTCGATATATTACTCGCTGACCAACATCGGTCTTGAGTTCACTACGCCCGGCACGGCCGCTCTCAGCAACGCGGCGCTGCCCGCGCTGACCGCCCTGCTCGGTCTATTCATCCTGAAGGAGCGCGTGGCTCCCCGCACGATCGTCGGACTAGCGCTCGCGACAGCCGGCGTCGTTATCGTGGCGGGTGCTGGCCTCACTTTGGACATCGGTGTGCTGCTCTGCCTCACCGGTCTGGCCAGCTACGCACTCTATACAGTGCTCCTCCGCAAGGGTGCACCCGCCGAGCCCCAACAACGGGCCGCCGTGGGTCGACAGCCGGCCGGGGCCGTTGATCCACTCGTGCTGGCGACGGCGACCGCCGTGTGGGGTACGGCGATTATGGTCCCCTGGCTCGTCGCAGAGACGGCGGCCGGCGCGGCCGCCGTCCCGAGCGGATGGGGAGGCCTCGGGGGGCTGCTGGTCCTCGGTGTCGTAATCACCGCGCCGACTCTCGTTCTCTTTAACTACGGCGCCGAACGCCTTCCCGCCGCGGTCACCGGCGTGCTCACCGCAGCAATTCCGGCACTCGGTTACCTCTTCGCCCTTTTACTTGGCGAATTATTCAACGCGATCACCGCACTCGGCGGCGCAGTCGCGCTCGTCGGCGTCGCCATCGCCGCGGTCACAGCTCCCTCAACCGAGTCGAGTCCGGCCGGTTCGGGCTTGCCCGCACACGCGGACGTGGCCGCCAGCCCTTCTGAACGCGACCAATAAGAGCAGAGCACTCGACAGGAGCGCACTGCGACACAGCGTAGTCACCAACGTCGCCACGAGAAATCACTCCCACAGTCCAGATTGCGCTCGAGCGCAGAATTGGCGGAAACGGCAGCCGGACTGCCAGAGTTCGCGCACGTCAGACTCGTCGTGGTGCGGCACTTCTGTCGCTGGCGTGTAGGGGTAGTCGGCGTAGTTCAGAGCTTCCAGGGCCGTGACCTGAGGCGTCCAGCTCGCATCGAGTTCTTGGATAAGGAATGCTTGCCCGCGTTGCCACGGCGACCGCCGGAACGACGCGTGCCGGCTGGCATACCCGAGCGGCTTAATACACAGCAAGGCCGATGCCGTCGGCGAGTAAACTAGGGGCTTCGGTTTAAGGGGTGCGTGCGTGATCGACCAGGAGCTTGTGCGGGAACAGGACTATGTCCGGGCGCTGTATGCGCGGCTGGACGCGCTGCAGAAAGAGGCCGAGGGACAGCTGAAAGAGGTGCGCCGCCTCGACGTCGGCGGCAACCACCAGTCTCGCAGCGAACGCGACACCTTCGCCCGGCTCTATGAGGACCGCATCGTGCAGCTGCGCGAGGTGGACGACCGGTTGGCCTTCGGCCGGCTGGAGACTGTGCCCGACGGTTCGGGGGATTCGGTCTACCGCTATATCGGCCGGGTCGGCCTGCGCGACGAAGACCACAAGCCGCTGTTGCTGGACTGGCGGGTGCCGCAAGCGAGTGCCTTCTACCAGGCCACCGCCGCCACGCCGCTCGGCGCCAGAGCCCGCCGGCACCTGCTGTCCAAGGGGCGAAGCATCATCCGCATCGAAGACGAAATTCTCGACGCGGCCCTGCTCGCCGATCCGTCGGCCACGACTCACCAGGGCGAGGGCGCCCTGCTCGCAGCGCTCACCGCGCAGCGCACCGGGCACATGTCCGATATCGTCTCGACCATCCAGGCCGAGCAGGACCGCATCATCCGCTCGGAGCTGGCCGGTGTTCTGGTCGTGCAGGGCGGTCCGGGCACGGGAAAAACCGCAGTGGCACTGCACCGCGCTGCCTACCTGCTCTACACGCACCGGGATCGCCTGCGGGACAGTGGCGTGCTCATCATCGGCCCGTCGCGTTCGTTTCTGCAGTACATAGAGGCCGTGCTGCCCTCGCTCGGTGAGACCGGCGTGGTTCTCGCCTCGGTCGGGCAGCTCTTTCCCGGCGTTGAAGCGACCAGAGAGGACGCCCCGGCCGTTGCGGCCCTCAAAGGCCAGGCCTTCATGGCCGACCTCATCGCCCGAGCGGTGCATTCCCGGCAGCGCACCCCCTCGGCCCCGCAGGTACTCGTGGTGAACGGCGACCGCATCGTGCTGCAGCCGGAACTCGTGGCGCACGCGATCGCGCGCGCTCGCGGCACCGGCAAGACCCATAACGAGGCCAGGGTCACATTCGTGAAGACCGCCATCAACGCGCTGTCCCGGGTCTGGCTCGAACAGCTGCAGAAGCAGGGCCGGTCGATGGACGACACCGACCTACCCATGCTGCGCGAGGATCTGCGCCTGGCCGATGATGTGCGGGTGGCGCTCAACACCGCCTGGCTGCCGCTGACCCCGCAGAAACTGGTGCAAGACCTTTACGCCCGGCCGCACTGGCTGGCCGAGCTGACTCCGCGCTGGCGGTATGCCCAACGCAAGCTGCTGGCCCGCCCGCGCGACGCGGAGTTCACGATCGCTGACATTCCGCTGCTTGACGAAGCGGCCGAGCTGCTCGGTGAGTACAACGCGGTCGATCAGGCCAAGAAGCGCGCGCTCAAAGAACAGCGGGGGCGCGATGTGGAGAACGCCGAGACGGCCATCGAGAACATGCAGGTGAAGGGCCTCGTCAACGCGAAGGAGCTCGCCGCCAGCTTCGCCGAACTCGATGAGCGGGCCACGACCAGTGAGCGTGCCGCGCGGGATCGCAGCTGGACCTACGGCCACGTCGTCATCGACGAAGCCCAGGAACTCTCGCCCATGCAGTGGCGGCTGGTGCTGCGGCGCGGACCACGTCGGTCGTTCACGATCGTCGGTGACATTGCGCAGGCGGCGAGCGCTGCGGCATCCGCCAGCTGGAAGGAAGCGTTACAGCCCGTGCTCGACGGTTCGCCGGAGGCCGACCGCTGGCGGCTCGAAGAACTCACCGTGAACTATCGAACTCCGAGCCAGATCGCCACGGCGGCCGAGACGGTGGCACTGTCGCATCGCCTGCAAATCACCCGGTCGCGAACGGTGCGCTCGAGTGAGTGGCCGGTCGACACGGTAGCGGATGCCGCAACCGCGGTGCGCCGCGACCGCGCCTTGGGTGTCGGTGGCACCCTCGCCGTGATCGTCGTCGACGCCGCGCTCGACGCCCTTGAAACGACGCTGCGGGCTGAGTTCGGCGACCTGCTCGGTGTCGGGGCGCTCGGCCTGAGCCGGGAGATTGCGCTGCTCACTCCGCAGGACGCCAAGGGACTCGAGTTCGACGCGGTCGTCGTCGACCCAGCGGCCATCCTCGCGGCCTCTGAGCGCGGGGCCGGAGCCCTCTACGTTGCGATGACCCGGGCCACGCAGCGGTTGTACCTGGTCGGCGACGCCCCGCTCGGCCACGCATCGAACTGACCAGGTACGAAACCGCGGAGAATAGGCCACCGCTCACCCGCACCATCGGACAGCGCCGGTCACCGCCGGAAGCTCGCCCCCGTGCAGGGCGAAAGCTCCGCACGTTCAAACGGTCACCGGCGCACCCGGGCTAATTCGCGTAGCGGTAGAAACCTTCGCCGGTGCTGATGCCCAGCTTGCCCTGGTCGATGTAGTTCTTCTTGAGGTACGCGGCGAATAGCTGCTGCTTGGGACCGGCCGTTGACGAGATGTTGTAAGCGGTGGTGAGCCCGACGATATCGAAGATTTGGAACGGTCCGGCCGGGGCGCCGGTGCCGATGCGCCAGGTCTTGTCGATCATCTCGGGTTCGGCGATGCCGTCCACGAGCAGGTCGGCGGCCGCGTCGAGCAGTGGAATGAGCAGGCTGTTCAGCAGGTATCCGGCCTTCTCCTTCTTAATCTCGATCGGAACCATTCCGATATCTCCGGCGAACTCGGCGACGGTGGCGTAGACATCCGGATCGGTCAGCGCCGTGCCCATGACCTCGGCGGTGTTATGCACCCAGACGTGGTTGGCGAAGTGCAGTGCGAGAAAGCGGTCGGGGCGGCCGGTGAACCCCATGAGGTCGCTCGGCAGCAGCGTCGACGAGTTCGTCGCGAAGATCGTTTTCGCCGGGGCGAGGGCGCCGAGACGGGTGTAGGTGTCTTCCTTGATTGCGAGGTTCTCGGGAATGGCCTCGATGACCAGATCGGCGTCGTGTACGGCTGCGGCGAGGTCGCTGGAATAGGTGATGTTGTCGAGGGCCTGCTCGGCGCGCCCGTCAGCGCCACCGGCAACGTCGGACGTATAGGTGTCGGCGAGGGTGCGAAAACGCGCCCTCGCTGTTTCGAGCACGGCGTCGGTGATGTCGTAGGCGACCACTTTGAAGCCGTGGAACGCGGTCTGGTAGGCGATCTGGGAGCCGAGAACGCCGGTTCCGAGAACGGTGATGTTGGTCAATTTGGTCATGGTTCGTCCCTTATCGTGGTGCTGATTATCGTGCGGAGCCGGTGGGGGCGCATCGAGAGCTATCCCGGCGGGCGCGGTGCGAGGTATCCCCGAGTGATGAGGTCAATCTGGCTGGTCAGAGCGGCGAGAAAGGCGGGGAGAGGCGTTCCCGACAGGGCGGCCCGAGCGAGCTCGAGGTGCAGCACGTTGGACACGGCGCGGGCGGCGAACGTGGGGTCGTTCACGGTTGGAGGCGCGCTGGCTGCGAGCGGGGTTTGGGCAGGGGCATCCGCGAGGATGCCGGCGATCGCGCTCTGCAACTCAGCCACAAGAACGAGGGCCTCGGTGCGATAGCGCTCGCTCGGTTCTCCGAACAGAATCTCGCGTTGATAGGCGGCGGTGTTGGCGTCGCTGCGCCGCCCGGCCACGATCAGGGGGGTGAGCAGCGTCAGGATGCGCCGCGCCGGTTCGGTGGCGCCCGATTCATCAGCAGAAACGTTCACCAGACCGCGATCGAGGTTGCGGCGAAAATCGTCGTTGCAGACCATCAGGAGCAGCTCGGACTTGGTCGACGCGTAGCGAAACAGGGTGCCGTTGGCCACATCGGCCCGTTCGGCGATCTGCTGTGTCGTCACGGCGGCGAAGCCGTGTTCGGCGAACAGTTCGGCGGCGGCCGCAAAGATGCGGGCCTGTTTGGCTTCCTTGTTGCGTTCGCGGCGGCCCGTCGTGCCCGGCGTGCCTGCGCTGGGTGAGGCGTCTATATGTCGATCCGATCGCATCCGCTGCTCACCCGATTTCGCTGTCGATCTGGCGCCCGACTCGATAACGGAGTCAAGGCATTTCTGAGTGTACTCCGTTAACGAGGCGTCAGATGACGTCTTCCGGCTGCACCGCGACGGTGCCGAAGTGCCGGTTGTGGTAGAGCAGGGGCGGGTAGTTGTCGCTGAACCGACCCTGCTGAATGTCGAGCACCACGACCGCATTCAGGTCGATTGGCACGACCGTGCTCACCCGGGTGACCAGCACCCCGATGGCATCGCGCAGAATTGGCAGTCCGAGATCGTTGCTGTACCAGTGATCACCGGTGAACCGGTTGGCGGCCGGTCCGGCGAAGCGCTGGGCCAGTTCCGACGAGGACTCGGCCAGAAAATGAACGGCGAGCAGTGCGCCGTCGGTGACCGCCGGCCAGCTCGACGCCGACTTCACGATATTGAAAGTCGCTCTCGGGGGATAGGCCGAGAGCGACACGAGCGAGGTAGCGGTAAACCCCGCCGGAGCGCCGTCGGGACTGACAGCGGTGATGACGACGACGCCTCCCGGGTGGCTGCGAAACGCGCGAATGAATGACTGCTCAACGGTTTCGTTCGCGTCAGCGGGCATGAGGGTCTGGGTAACCATGGGCTTCCTTAGGCGATGAGGTGGTCGGAGGGCACGCGCCGGGCCGGAACGCTCGAGCCGAGATGGCCGCGGAGCGTCGTTGTCGTGTACGCCTCCCGCACGAGGCCGCGGCGGCGCAACTCTGGCACCACGAGACTCGCGAACAACTCGAACTGCTCGTGCAGAAAGGCGCTGAGCACGCTGAACCCGTCGACGGCTCCGGCGCGATACCAGCATTCGATGTAGTCGGCGATGTCGACGGCGTCGCCCACAATGATCGGCGAGCGAATGAGGTGGGCCACGAGCAAATGTCGGTAGGTCACCGGTCGAGTGCCCCCAACAGTGCGGCCGGAGCGCTCGGTCACAAGGTTGATCAGCCTGTCGCCGAGCCTATTGAAACGTGCAGCCGTGCTCGCGCTGACACTCTCGTCGAAGCTGCGCATCGTGAGCGGCAGACCGACGATGCGCAGCAGCGTCTGAACGTTGCGATTGGCCGGAAGGTCGAGTTTCTCGGCCGTGGCGCTGCCGTCGTGCACCTGGAAGAGCTCAACCAGACGGTCATAGACCGCGTGCGCGGCGGTGCGGGTGACCCCGATGATCGGCAGGATCGGCGCGATAATCGTGAGATCGGCTGCGCGTCGCCCGAAAGACACGGCCCGACGCTTCGTCGTGTCATAGAGGCGAACGGCTTCTGCCTGGTCGGCCGGTGCCACGAGGTAGATATCGGCGAACTCGGCGGCAAATTCCTGGGCTCGATGTGAGGTTCCCGAATGCATGATCGGCACGTGCCCCTGAACGGGCCGCTGCACATTGAGCGGGCCGGCGACCGCATAGGACTGCCCAATGTGGTTGAGGCTGGAAATAAGCTCACGGTTGATGAGTGATCCGCCCGACGCGTCCCGGGTGAAGGCATCGTCGTCCCAGGTGTCCCAGGTGTCCCACAGGCCACGCAGCACCGCCACGAACTCCTTGGCCACATCGAAGCGGTCGAACTCCGGAGTGACTCCGGCCCGGCCGAAATTGGCCTCGCCGCGCGGATCGGTCGTCAGGGTGAGGTTCAGCGCAAACCTGCCCCCACTCAGGCGATCGATCGAGGCGGCCGCCCTGGCCACGGCGTAGGGCTCGGAGTGCACGGTACTGACGGTGCCGATAATGCCGATGTGGTGGGTGAAGGCCGCCAGAAACGCGGCGGTACTCATCGGGTCGACCCGCGACAGAAGGTGCGGATCGGAGAATTCAAGGTCCGTGTCGGTCGACAGCCAGTCGCCGAGAAAGATGTAGTCGAGGCCCGCCTTCTCGGCGGCTCGGCCGACGCGTTTGAGCGCCTTCGGATCGGCCGCCGGGTCGCGATGCGCGCCGGGATATCGCCAGCCGGAGGGGAAGGCACCCAGGGTGCGCACCATCGCTCCGAGAACGATAGTGCCATCGTGCTCAAACCGGTGGGGCAGGGTGTGATTCGTCATGACTGAAAGCTAGGCCGAGCGCCCGAATGCGGCCGGGTCGGGAGACTTACCGCGACGCTCACCGACGCACAGCGTAAAGGTGCCGAAAAAAGTGGCGCGCAGGGGGTGAATTACCCTACGCGCCACCGACCGGTCCTGAACGTCAGGCAGCGAGCGCCACGGTCTCCGAGTACTGTGACGAATCACCCTGCAGCAGTCGCAGAAAGTTGCGGGACTCCGTAGTGGAGAGCCCAACGATCTGCAGTCGCTGCGCGAAACCGCCGATGAACAGACCGCGTTCGCCGGTCAGCGGGTGCACGCGCACCACGGGGTGTGCCGACTCGTACTTCACCCGGGTGAACTCCGCACGGCGCACCTCGGTATTGTCGTGCTCGAGGTTCTTCGGCACCGAGTAGTCATAGTCGTTGGAGTGCACCGCCCAGAGGGTTTCGGTGATGACGGGCATGGGATCTCCTTACATTGGTAGTACCGGGGGCAGGTTGGTTCAGAGGGACTGGGCGCCGACGGCGGTGCGCCAGCGGGAGAAGTGCTGTTCAAGGCCGACCAGCAGAAAGTTCACCGTGAGGCCGAGCAGCGACACCGTGAGGATGCCGGCATACATGTCGGGAATGAGAAAGCTGCTCTGCGCATTCACGATCAGATACCCGAGCCCAGCCTTCGCTCCCACCATCTCGGCGGCGATCAGCACGAGAATGGAGGAGGTTCCGGCCATGCGAATGCCCGTAAAGATTGTGGGCACTGCCGAGGGGAGGATCACCTTCTGGAACAGCCGAAAGTTCGAAAGCCCGAGCGACCGCGCCGCGCGAATGAGCAGCGGGTCGACCGTGCGCACCCCGGCGATGGTGTTGAGAAGCACCGGGAAGAACGCTGCGAAGGCCACGATGCTGATCTTCGACAGTTCGCCAATGCCGAGCAGCAGAATGAACACCGGCAGCAGCGCAAGCGCGGCCGTGTTGCGAAACAGCTCGAGCAGCGGGGTGAGAAAACTGTCGAGAGCGCGGTACCAGGCCACGAGCAGGCCGAGCGAAATCGCCGACGCCACGGCCACAGTAAACCCGGTGATGGACCGGGTGAGGCTCGCAGCCAAGTGTTCCTGCAGCTGCCCGTTGGCGAGAAGGCTGGCCCCGGCGGCCAGTACCTCGTGCAGCGGCGGCATGAACACCCGGGTGGTCTCGTCGGCGAGGTAGATCGGCCCGAATTCCCACAACAGCAGGAAGAGCCCGATCGCCCCCGACTTCCACAGGGCACGCCGCGTAAACGTGAGCAGGGCCGCACTGGTCGGACGTACGTCGCCCGGGGGCAGCGGGCGTGTGCCCGCAGCATCCGTCACGTTGGTAGGGCGCTCGCGAACCAGTGTCGCGGTCATCGGGCTGCTACCTTCTGCTGGCTCTGCTCGTCGGGTGCCGTACCGTCGGGCAGGATCTTGTGGTGGCCGGCATCCTGGGCTGCGCGAGTTTCATCGTGCAGCAGCGACCAGATCTCATGGCGATGGGCGACGAAGGCCGGGCTCGATCGCACATCCTCGGTGGTGCTGCGCTCGCCGAGGTCGATGTCGACGATCTGTTTGAGCCGACCGGGGCGTGCGCTGAGCACCGCGACCCGCTGGCCCAGGTACACGGCCTCTTCGATGCCGTGCGTGATGAAGACGATTGTCTTGCCGGTGGCCTTCCAGATGCGCAGCAGCTCGCCCTGCAGCTGCTCCCGGGTCTGGGCGTCGAGCGCGGCGAAAGGTTCATCCATGAGCAGGATGTCGGGTTCGTAGGCGAGGCTGCGGGCAATGGCGACGCGCTGCTTCATGCCGCCGGAGAGCTCGTGCGGGTAGCGGTCTTCGAAACCGGTGAGTCCCACGAGGTCGAGGTACTCGCTTGCCTTGTCGACGCGTTGCCGCTTCGAGAGCCGAGGTACGCCCGGCCGATGCCCCTCGAGCCCGAAAGTCACGTTGGCCGCTGCGGTGCGCCAGGGGAACAGAGCGTACTGCTGGAACACGACGGCACGGTCGCGGCCAGAGCCGGTGATCGGGGCGCCGTCGACGAACACGCTGCCGGACGACGGTCGGGACAGGCCGGCGAGAATGTCGAGAAGGGTGGTCTTGCCGGAGCCGCTCGGTCCCACCAGCGTGAGGAACTCCCCTGCGGAAACGTCGAGGCTGACATTGTCGAGGGCGGTAAGCACGGCGCCCTGCGGCTGGTCCTTCGACGGGCGGATGCGAAACTCCTTGCTCACACCCCGCAGGCTGATTTTGGGACTCATGGTCTACTCCTGTCCAGCATCGAGCAGACCGTTTAACTCGTTGGTGTAATAGTCGCTCGGGGTGAGCCTGGTGGTGACGGCACCCGATTCCTTGAGCCAGCCGGCCCACCGGGTGAAGTCTTGGTTGGTGATTTCGCCGCCGGTGCGGGCGATCCCTACGCTCTTCCAATACTTGAGTGTCGATGTGTTCTCGTTGCGGCCGCGTTCGTCGATGATCTTCGTGAAGGTGGCGATCACCTCGTCGACGGGAGTTTTGCGTTGCCACTCGATCGCCTGGGCGATGCCGGTGACGAGCTTCTTCGAGGTAGCGGGGTTCGCGTCGATGAAATCGTTGCGCAGCACGTACTGGCCGGCGTCGAAGGCACCGCCCACCACTCCGATGTCGGTGAACAGCGCACGCACGCCGCCGACGGCGAGTGCGTTGTCCTGCAAGACCCCGCCGAGGGTTCCGACGTCGAGCTGACCTCGGCGCACGGCCAGTTCGGTGTCGTTGGGCGGGACGACGACGAGTTCCACCTGGGCGATCTCGTTCGGGCTGAGGCCGCTGGCCTGCAGGTAGGTCCTGATCACGGCTTCGTGGTGGGCTCCGAGCGTGTTCACGCCGATTTTCTTGCCGATCAGGTCGCGTGCCGTGTGGATCGGGCTGTCCTCGAGCACGTAGTAGCCGGTAAAGGTCTTCTCGTCTTCGCCGTAATAGTTGATGACCGCCGTGACCAGGGCGCCGGCTTCGATCAGGTTCACGACGGCGCCGGAGAAGGCACCGCCGATGTCGGTCTCGTCGGTGGCGACCGACTGGATGCTCTGCGGCCCGCTCGTGGTGTTGCTCACCCAGTCGAGATCGAGGTCGCCGAGGTAGCCGAGTTCCCCGGCCAACTCGATCAGGCTCACGGTGTTGGGCGCGCCCTGGTAGCGGATGGTGGTGATCTCGGTGTCGGCGGCGGCGGAGCCGGAGCATCCGCTGGTGAAAAGCGGCGCAGCCAGGGCGACGAGGATGGCGGTGCCGAGGGTGGTAAGGGGTTTTCGATTCATGATCAGTCCTTTTCTGGCGGGTCAGGCGGATGCGCCGAGCAGCGAGCGCTCGACGGCGAAGCGGCTCTGCGGGCGGGGGAGTCCATAGTGTTCACGCAGGGTGCTGCCGGCGTACTCGGTGCGGAACAGGCCGCGCGCACGCAGAATCGGTAGGACCTGTTCGACGAAGGTTTGCAACCCGGACGGCAGCACGGCGGGCATGATGTTGAAGCCGTCGGCCGCTTTCGATTCAAACCAGGTCTGGATCGTGTCGGCGATCTGCGTTGCCGTTCCGACCGCCACGAGGTGTCCGCGGCCGCCGCCGAGCCGGCCGATTAGCTGGCGCACGGTGAGGTGTTCCCGGCGCGCCAGTTCAACGACGAGGATGTAGCGACTCTTCGCCCCCTCGATGGCGTCTTCGTGGGGCAGATCAGCCGGCAGCTGCTCATCGAGCGGGAGCGACGCGGGCGAACGACCGAGCAGGCTCGCCAGCCGCTGGCGGGCGAATTCCGGCTGGATCAGATCTTCAAGCTGCTGCTCGAGCAGGCGAGCCTCCGCTTCGGTGGCTGCAATGATCGGCACGATGCCGGGCAGAATCTTGATGCTCTCCGGGTCGCGGCCGAGGTCTCTCGTGCGCTGTTTGAGGTCGGCGTAGAACGCCTGCGCCTCTTGGAGCGTTTGGTGGGCGACGAACACGGCTTCGGCATGCTCGGCGGCGAAATTCTTACCGTCTTCCGAGGAACCCGCCTGCACGATGAGCGGATGGCCCTGCGGCGACCGTGGCACGGTGAGCGCGCCCTGCACCTGGAAATGTTCACCCTCGTGGTTGATGGCGTGCACCCTTTCGTGGTCGGCCCAAACGCCCGAAGCCTTGTCGACGACGGTGGCGTCGTCGTCCCAGCTGTCCCAAAGTTTCTGCGCCACGTCGAGAAACTCCGACGCCCGCTCGTACCGGCTGAAATGGGCGAGTTGGCCGGGCTGCGAGAAGTTCTTCGCCGCCTCGTCACCGGCTGTGGTCACCACGTTCCATCCGGCTCTGCCACCGCTCACATGGTCGATCGAGGCGAACCGGCGGGCCAGATTGTACGGGTCGTTGTACGTGGTGCTCGCCGTGGCGATCAGGCCGATGTGCTCGGTGACTGCGGCGATCGCGGTCAGCAGCACGGTGGGTTCGAGCGTGGCGGAGGGACGGCGCCCCACGTCGCCCCCCAACACCGGGGAGTCGGCGAAGAAGATCGAATCGAACCGGCCAGCTTCGGCGATTCGTGCGAGACGTTGAAAGTGCGCGACGTCAGTGCCGGCCAGGCCGTTGCTTTCCGGCAGCCGCCAGGATGCCTCGTGGTGGCCTGTGCTCATGAGGAACGCGTTTAGATGCAGTTGACGAGTGGCGTGCTGGCGGGTCGGGTTCTGGTTGGCCTCTGCTGGAGTAGTCATGGCGAAACTCTGCCGCAGGCGTCTCGCTCGGGTCGCCCGCTCGCCGCTTTCTTGTTCACCCAAAGAAATTCTGCGACACAAAGTTGCACATTGGCGGCCCGACGTATTTGGGTTGGCCACCGTACGGGGGCACCCGGCCAGTCGGTTAAAGTGGAGAGCTGGAGAGGAACCAGCTATTGAGTGATATTGCGGGCGAATTGGCGCGGGTGCGCGAAGCCTTCGACAAACCCACCCTGCGCCTGCTCGACCGCAAATGGGCGCCGTTCGTGCTCGCGGTGTTCAAGAGTTCGTTCAGCCGTGATCGCCGCA
The DNA here is from genome assembly GCF_004402315.1 of Cryobacterium sp. TMT1-3. NCBI lineage: Bacteria > Bacillati > Actinomycetota > Actinomycetes > Micrococcales > Microbacteriaceae > Cryobacterium > Cryobacterium sp. TMT1-3. The sequence continues at coordinate 67,443 of NZ_SOFW01000039.1, read as the reverse complement.
GCGTTCCCTGCGAGTTGCTGCACACCCAGGTGGATGCCTACCTCGCCGACCTCCGCAGCACCGGCATCGACGCCCCCGAGAAAACCGGCCGGGCCCTCTGCGTGCAGTGGATGAACGACCTCTGGCTGTACCGCGAGCTCCGCGACGGCGATGAGGGAAGTGACGAGCACTACTCACTCACCAGCCACGCCCTCGAAGCCCTGCTGCTGGTCGACGGTCTCGCCGGCGATCGGGCGCTGATCAGCGAATCCCGCCTCGCCACGATCGTCGACACGGTGCGGCACCGCGCCACCGAGGCCAACCCCGATCGCGAGGAGCGGGTGCGCCGCCTCGACCAGCAGATCGATGAACTGACCAGCGAACGTGACCGCCTCGCCGACGGAGGCTTGATTGCGGCCGCCTCGAACGAACAGATGCACGAGGGCTACGCCAACCTCATCGACCTCATCGCGCAGCTGCCGAGCGACTTCAAACGCGTCGAAGAGTCGGTCGCGGCCATGCACCGACAAATCATCAACGACTTTCGCGGTGAGCAACGCCCGATCAGCGAGGTCCTCGACGACTACCTCGCCAAAACGGATGCCCTCATGTCGTCGACCGCTGAGGGTCGCGCCTTCGAGGGCGCGTTCACGCTGCTGCGCAACGACACCCTCATACAGGGGCTCAAAGCCGACCTCGAGACGATTCTGCTGCACCCGTTCGCCCTCGAACTGAGCCTGAACGAGCGCCGCAGCTTCATGAGTACCGTGACCCTGCTGCGCAAGGGCATCGACGACGTGCTGACCCAGCGCAAGGGGCTCACCACCACCCTGCGCGAGCACATCGTCAACCATGACGTGGTGAAAGACCGCGAGCTCGAACACGTGCTGCGCGATATCAACCGCGAACTGGCCACCTGGATGCTGACCGCCGGCCCGCGCTCCACGGTCACCGCCGAACTCATGCCCGGCCGACTCGAGGTCGAGCATCTGCGTGAGCGCTTCTACGACCCGGTCGCTCACCGGGGTCCGCCGGCGCTGGTCGATGTGTCCTCTGCTGCACCGGCCGGGCCGAGCCTCGGCGACCTGCGTCAGCAGGGCGGGCCGCTGCTCGAAGAACTGCGCGACGCGCTGGTGGCGGCGTTCGCGGCGGGATCCGGGGCGGCTTCCGGGGCGGGGGAGGCCGCGTCCGTTGGCAGCGCGTTCAACGCGCTCGACGCCAGCCTGCGCCGGCCGGTCGAGATTCTCGGCCTGCTGCAACTGGCCGCCCAGCTGGGCGTGCCCGCCGTTCAGCCCGGCCTTGAGAGCTTCGAAACGGTGCGACCGGATGGCTCGGTGCGGGTTTTCGACCTGCCGCGCCGCACCCTGACCAACGACGACATGGCGGCCCTGGCCGCCCAGAATTTGGGTTCCGAGCATGAATGACGACCTGACCGGCAATATGACTGACGACATGACCGACGGCGATGTGGTCGAGTACACCGGTATCGACAGCGAACCGGCGAGCCTGTCCCTGTTCGAGGGAGACGAGGGCGGGCTCAGCGCGGAGCAACGCCGCACCCTCGTGCTGCTGCTGAAGCACCGCTACATCTCGGCGGCCCTGCAGCCGGCCGAATGGCAGACCCTGCTCAAGTCGCAGAGCCTGCTCAAATCGCGCCTCAACGACGTCTTTCTCGACCTGCACGTCGACCGGCACTACGAGGTCGCGTTCAAGCGACAAGCCATCGCTGAGGGCGGCGAACGGTTTCCCACACTGTTGCACGACGTGGCCTACACCCGCGAAGAGACCATTCTGCTCGTGCTGCTGCGACAGCGTTTTCGCAGCGAACGAGCCAACGGCCAGGAGATCGTGCTGGTCGACCGCGACAACCTGGTCGAGAACGTCGCGCACTTTCGCCCCGAGTACGCCACCGACCTTTCCGGAGACGCCCGCAAGGCAGCGGCCGCGGTCGACAGCCTGGCCAAGGCGCGGGTGCTGCTGAAAACCAGTGATCCGGACCGGTTTCGCATCTCGGCGGTGATTGAGGTGCTCTTGTCGGTGGAACGCCTCGGTGAGCTGCTCGACTGGCTGCGCGAAGAAAACAGCGCTGAAAACCGCGAAGAAACCCTTTTGGAGCCCCTGGTATGAACGATTCCCCGCTGTTCTACATCGACGGCGCTACCGAGGGCACCACCCAGTGGCGGGCCGAATCGATGCAGTTGGTCAACTGGGGCGGTTTTCACGGCCACCATGAGATCGACTTTGCCCGGCAGGCCACCCTCGTCTCCGGTGCGTCCGGCACGGGCAAGAGCAGCCTGCTCGACGCCTATCTCGCTCTCATGATGCCCTCCGACACTCCGTTCAACGGGGCCTCCAACGATGCCGGCTCGGGGCGCGCCCGAAGCGTCGACCAGCGCAACCTGATGACCTACCTGCGCGGAAAGACCGACACCAACCGGGAAGCCGGCACGGGTGAACTGACCGACCAGGTGCTGCGGGGTGCGCACGAAGCCACCTGGGGAGCCGTCGCTCTCACCTTTATTGATGACAACGAACGCCGATTCACCGTGCTGCGGGCCTACTTCGTGCCGCGCGGCACCCACAAATTCGCCGACGTCACCATGAAAATGGCCACGACCGACGGGAGCCTGGACCTGCGCGACCTCGCCTCCTGCGCCGAGAGTCGGTTCGATAAACGTGCACTCAAGTCCCGGTTCGACGGCCTCGACGTGTTCGACACCTACGCGGCGTTCGCCCAGACCCTGTACACCCGGCTCGGCATCGGCGCGAACGGCGAGGGCGGTAAGGCCCTGCGCCTGCTCGCCCGCATCCAGGCCGGCCAGCAGGTCAAAACGGTCGACGGCCTGTACAAGTCGATGGTGCTCGAAGAGCCCGCGACCTTCGCCGCCGCCGACAAGGCGGTCGACCACTTCGAAGATCTCGAACGTTCCTACGGCGCCATGGTCACCGAGGCGCAGAAGGCCCAGGTGCTCGAACGCCTGCCCCAGCTCCACCAGTCCTACGAGGCCGCGACCGCCCAGGCCGACCTGGTCGACACGTTCGGGGTGCACCGGCCAGGGAACACCCCCTTCGTGCTCTGGCAGCTGATGGCCGAGCACACCCTGCTGGAGAACGCCGCCGACACCAACCGGGCCGCCCGCCGTGAGAACGAGACCGCCAGGGCCAAGGCCCGCGACACCGAAACGGCGCTGAAGACCCGGGTCGCCCAGCTGCAACAGCAGCAGCGCGATAATGGCGGCGACGTGCTCGAACGGCTGCAGGCCGAACTCGTGCAGCTGGGCGAGCAGCACGACCAGGTGGCTCGTGAGCGCACTGCTTTCGATGCCCGGGTGCGTTCGCTGGCGGCGTCGATCGATTCCGCGCCGATCGATTCCGCCGCGGCGTTTGCAGCCGCCCAGCAGGGCGCTGACCTGTTTGCTACCGGGTTCACGGCCGCCGAGACGGCACTGGAAGCGACTCGCTCGGCGCTGCAACGTGAGTTATACCCGGTGGAGGAGGGCATCCGCTCACTCAAGCAGGAACGGGTGTTTTTGACCGGGCGGGAGAGCCTGGTGCCGTTCGCCCTGCACAACGCCCGGCTGATGATCGCCGAGGCCGCGGCAATTCCGCCCGAGGAACTGCCGTTCCTGGCCGAATTGATCGACCTCGCCGCCGGCGAGGAGCAGTGGCGGCAGGCCGCAGAGGTGACCCTGGCGTCGGTCGTACGGGTGCTGCTCGTCGATGAAACCCGGCTCGCGCAGCTGAGCGCGGCGATCGATCCGCTGCAGCTGCCGCTGCGCATCCACTTCGAGGGCGTGGCGCTGCAGCCGCACCAGCACCGCGCCGGAGACTCCCGCTACGTGTCGGGCAAGCTCGACGTGAAAAACTCGCCGTTCAGCAGCTGGGTGCAGGCGCGCCTCAGGTCATCGAACCTCGACGCCCTGTGTGTGCCCGGCCCGTCCGACCTGGGGGGCCCGGCTGAATCCGGTTGGTCCGGCGCACGGGTGACCCCGAGCGGGCAGACCCGCAACGGTTCCCGCGGCGCGCACGGTGCGAACGCGGGCCAGAAATCGATCATTGGGTTTTCCAGCCGCGCCCGACTCGACGACATTGCGGCGGAGTTGAGTGCGCAGGCGCTGGTGGCCGACGCTGCCGCGGGGCGGGCATCCGCTATTGCCGAGCAACTCGGTGAGCTGCGGGGGCGTCAAGCCGCTCACCAGCACATTCTCGACACCGACTGGTCATCAATCGACGTTGCAGCCGCCGCGGCACGCATTCTCGCGAAGCAGTCCGAACAAGAGCGGATGCTGGCCGGCAGCGACATCCTGCGAGCCCTCAGTGACGAAGAGGGCCGGTTCCTGCTGGAACTCGACGCCGCCCAGAAGCTCAAGCACCTGACCGAGCAGACCGGCGCGGCGCTGGGTGACGAGCAGGGCGCCCTTGTCGACGCGCAGGACACGGTGACCGACCGGCTCGAGCAGATTGAACGGGGTGCGACTCTGACCCTGTCCGAGGAGCATTCCGCACACCTCAGTGAGCAGTTCGCACTCGTCACCGACCAGAACGATCTCGCCGGCTTTCCCGGCGGCCTGAAGCGCCTGCGTGAAAGACTCATCGCCCAATCGGCGCAGGATCGGGGCCTCGCCGCACGCGACCGAGCCACCATGATCGGCATCTTCGAGAGCTACCAGGCCCGCTGGCCCGACCCGAACATCGGCGTCGCGCTTGAATCGGTCACGAGCTATACCGACATCCTCGATGCCATCCGCACCCTCGGCTTGTCGGAGCGGCGTCAGGAATGGAAACGTCATCTGGAAACGTGGAGCGGGCAGGACCTCGTGCCGCTCACCGGCGCGTTCAACACGGCGATCGAGGAGATCGAAGACCGCCTGCGGCCAATCAATGAAATCCTCGCAACACTTCCGTTCGGTGCGACCCGCGACCGCTTGCAAATTTCGCTGCGCCGCCTGCACCGCGATGACGCGACCGCGTTTCGCAAGGAGCTCAGGGCGCTCTCCTCGGGGTCGACGAAACAGCTCACCGACGATGAAACGGAAGACCGGTTCACCCGGCTGCAGCAGTTCATGATTCTGATCCGTCGACCCGACGGCCTGACCGGTTCCAGTACCGCGCAGCGCGAGCTGCTGCTCGACGTGCGCGCTCACGTGGAGATCACCGCGGTGCGGGTGACGCCGGAGGGCGTGGAAGTCAGCACCTACTCCTCGCTCGGCGGTAAGAGCGGTGGCGAGTCGCAGGAACTCGTGGCGTTCGTCGTCGGTGCAGCCCTGCGCTTTCAGCTCGGCGATGAAAGCCGCACTCGGCCGCGCTTCGCCCCAGTGTTCCTCGACGAGGGCTTCGTGAAATCCGACGCCGAGTTCGCCGGCCGGGCCGTCGCCGCGTGGAAGGGGCTCGGCTTTCAGCTCATCGTCGGCGCGCCCCTCGACAAGGTCACCGCGCTCGAGCCACACATGCAGCTCGTGCTGTCGATCACCAAGAACACCGCCAGCGGCTACTCCTACATCACGCCGTTGGCGTCGCCGCAAGCCGCGGCTTAGCGGTACTTAGCAGGAGTAGATGGTCGCGACATCCGCACCTGGCGGGGACGCCGCCTCCGCTTAGCGCAGGCTGTCCTACATAGCGATGGCAGACCCCCGTCTCTAGCATCGACGTAGAGACGCACGTTTGATCTGAAGAACCTGCGCCGAGACGACTTACCTGTGGAGATAACCATGCTTGACACATTTTTCGGTCTGCCCATGCATCCGCTTATCGTGCACGCGACCGAGGTCGTGGTTCCGACCGCGGCGCTGATCCTGCTTTTGGCAGCATTCTGGCCGCGCTTTCGCCGTTGGGCCAAGCTCCTGCCGCTCGGGCTGACCCTGGCTGCGCTCGTGCTCGTGCCGTTGTCGACCGAATCGGGGGAGGCCCTGGAAGAACGGGTTTCCGAGAGCGCCCTCATTGAAACTCACGCTGACCTGGCCGAAGGAATGCTGCCCTGGGTGATCGGAATGGTCCTCATCGCCGCGGTGCTGTTCTGGTGGAACCTCAAGAAGGCACCAACGACCCGTGCGCCGCAGTGGGTTGCCATCGCCATCGCCGTTGCGGCGCTTGGGGCTTCGTCGGGCACAATGGTGCAGGCCATCCTGATCGGTCACAGCGGGGCGACTGCAGTGTGGTCCGAAGACATGGGCACTCCAGCCCAATAGTGGTGGCGCCGGCCCTGCTGCGGGGTCGTTGCCGGGTGTGCCTACCAGCTGTCGCGGTGCACTGGCCTGGGCGTACCATGTCTGTGTGTCGGACTTCAGATCTTCTGGCCGACCGGAGCACCCCACCGACCGGCGTTTGGGACTGGAGCAGAATCGTGACCAGCACGCGGCGCCTCCACCGTAATCCCAGCTTTCGTAACCCCACCTTTCTCTCCACCTGGCTGCTCTGGCTGATCGGGTTCCTTGCTTTTCCGATAGCGGGCCTGGCGGGCACGGCGGTCGGTGGGCGGGTCAGCAATCCCGTGTCGGCGCTGATCGGCGGCGCGGTCTGCGGGGTCGTCATCGGCGTCGGACAGGTGCTGGTCAGTCGGCGTCGTCTCGATCCGCTGATCTGGATTCCCCTGACCGGGATCGGCATGGGCCTCGGGCTGCTGTTCGGCTCGACCGTCGTCAACTATCGCACGACGTTGGTCGAGCTGGCCCTGATGGGAGCGATCACCGGACTCGTGCTCGGTGCGGCTCAGGCTGTCGCGCTACCGCACCGCGCCCGGCGACGGTGGTTGTGGTCCATCGGCGTGGCCGCGCTGTGGGCGCTCGGCTGGACGCTGACGACGCTGGCCGGGGGCGACGTCGACGCACAGTCCACGAATTTCGGCGCGATCGGAGCAATGGCCTTCACCGCCCTGTCCGGGCTCCTCCTGCACGTCCTGCTACCGTTTCACCCCACGTCGGGCATGTGGTTGCGCTCAAGCCCCGTCACTACTTCGCTCTAGGCGTCGCACCCGATTCACGGTGCCGGCTGCCGCGCCAGGCTCGCCAGGCACCAGTGGACCACAGTGCCCACAGTACGAGCAGTGGTTGAAAGGCGAGGCGGATGCCCCGAGACAGATCCGAGTTCAACCCGAACGAGTCGGTCGCCGAGACGAATTGCGAGATGTTGCCGGGAAAGATGGCCACGAAGAATGCGGCCACGGTCCAGCCGACAGCCACCCGCCACCGCTGCAGCGCGACGAGTGCGAGTCCAAGGGTGATTTCGGCGATTCCGGAGAGTACGACGACGAGGTCCGAGTCGAGGGGCACCCAGGAGGGAACCTGCGCCTGAAATGCCTCCCGATTGAAGGTGAGATGGCTGATTCCGGCCAGCAGCAGGAAGCCCCCGAGGGCCAGCCGCCCCAGCAGTCGCGGCACAGAACGACGTGCGTTCGTCGCTGCCTCGGAAAGTTGATCAGGAGTCATTGCAACGAGTGTAGTCGTCGACGGGTTTGCGGCGATGACGCTAAAATTGCAAGCGTGACGTCACGCGGGAACGATCCCGCGCGTCCACGAGTTCCGCTTCGGCCGGGTCGACTGGTCGGAGGCGCCGAGCAACCGTGGAGACATCATGACTACCGAATCAACCGTCACATCGGTCGCCACGGAGGCGCCCGGCCGACGCACTGTGATCGTCAAGGTCGCAGCGATCCTTCTCGTCACGCTCGCGATCTATCTGGTGCCGCCGCCCGACGGCGTCGACGCTCGCGGCATGCACATGCTGGCGATCTTCGTCGGCACAATTTTGGGGCTGATCCTGCAGCCGCTGCCCACGCCATCCGTTGCGCTGCTCGGGCTGGCGCTGGCCATGATCACAGGCACCATGGACCCGGCCACCGAGGCGCTCAAGGGTTTCTCCAACCCCACGATCTGGCTGATCGTGGCCGCCTTCTTCATCGCTGAGGGATTTCTGCTCACCGGCCTCGGCCGCCGCATCGCCCTGTGGTTCATTTCCAAGCTCGGCGCTTCCAGCCTCGGACTGAGCTACGGCCTGGCCCTGACCGACCTCGTCCTCGCTCCGGCGACGCCGTCGAACACGGCCCGCAATGGGGGAGTGCTCTACCCGATCATCGCCTCGCTCAGTCGCGAGCAGGGGTCGACGCCCGACACCGACGCTTCGAGGCGCAAGCTCGGCTCCTATCTGGCCTTCACCTCGGTGCAGGTCAACGCCGTCACCTCGGCGATGTTCATCACCGCCATGGCCGGCAACCCCATCGCCCAGCAGGCCGCGATCGATCTCGGCATCGACGTGACCTGGGGCAACTGGGCGCTTGCCGCCCTCGTTCCCGGGCTGCTCAGCCTCGTTGCCGTGCCCTGGGTGATGTCCAAGGTCTACGGCCCGACGATCACCAAAACGCCCGAAGCGCCCGCCTATGCTCGTAAAGAACTGGCCGAAATGGGACGGATGTCGCGCGGCGAGCTGGTCATGACCGGCACCTTCGTACTGCTGCTCGTGCTCTGGGTGCTCGGGAGTATGCTCGGCATCAGCGCGACGGCCGCGGCTTTCGTGGGCATCGGCATCCTCTTGGTCACCCGCGTGCTGACCTGGAAGGACATGGCCGAGAACGTCTCAGCCTGGAGCACGCTGATCTTCTTCTCCGTGCTCGTCGGCATGGCCGACCAACTCAACGCGCTTGGCGTCATCGGCTGGATCGGCGACGCCGTAGCCGTCGCCGTGGGAGGCATGCCGTGGATGCTCGCCTTCGCTATTCTCACCCTCGCCTACTTCTACGCGCACTACTTCTTCGCGTCGAACACGGCGCAGATTGTGGCGATGTACGCGATCTTCCTCGGCGCAGCCATCGCGTCCGGCGCCCCGCCGATGTTCGCCGCGCTGACGCTCGGCTTCATCGGCAACCTGTTCGGAGCGATCACGCACTACGCCTCGGGCCCGGCCGGAGTCATCTACGGTTCCGGCTACGTCAAGACCTCGGAGTGGTTCCGGGTGGGGTTCATCATGAGCGTCGTGCTGATCGCCATCTGGACGGTCTCGGCAAGCCTGTGGATGAAGGTGCTCGGGCTCTGGTGAAACGTTTACGACGCCTTGCCGCGCAGCACCGAGCGTAGCTTTTCGCGGTTGAGGCCGGCGATCGCCGTCAACGGGATGCCGGCCGGGCAGACCTCCACGCATTCCCCGATGACCGAGCAGGGTCCGAACTCTTCATCCATCGCCTCGGTCATGCCGACGGCGCGCTGGCCTCGCTCCTGACGGGTCGTCGGCAGCAGGGTGAGGTGCATGAGCTTGGCGCCCGTGAACAGGCTCGCCGAGCCGTTCGGGCAGGCGGCGACGCAGGCCCCGCAGCCGATGCAGGCCGCGAAATCGAGGGCGGCTTCTGCCGTTTCGTGGCTGACCTGGTGGGCGTCGGCATCCGTTGCCGTGCCGGCGTCGATCGAGACGTACCCGCCGCCCTCGATGATGCGGTCGAGTCCGGATCGGTCGACGGCGAGGTCCCGCACCACGGGAAAAGCGCCGGAGCGAAAGGGCTCGAGCGTGACGGTGCTGCCGTCGGTGAAGCTGCGCAGGTGCTGCCGGCACGACGGGGTGTTCGCGATCGGTCCGTGCGGAACGCCGTCGACGGTCACGCCGCAGGAGCCGCAGATTCCCTCGCGGCAGTCGGAGTCGAACGAGACCGGCACCTGGCCGGTCTCGACGAGCGTGTCGTTGAGTTTGTCGAGGGCTTCGAGCAGGGTGAACTCCTCGCCCGCACCGTCGAGCGAGTAGCTTTCGAACCGGCCGGCCGCCTGCGCCGAATCCTGGCGCCAAATTTTCAGGGTGAGCTTCACGAGGTCTTGTAGTTCCTTGTCTCCGGCTGAACCGATTCGAAGTGCAGGGGTTCCTGATGGCGTCGGTACGAGCCGGTCGCCCCACGTTCCCAGGCCGAGACGAACGACCAGTTCTCGTCGTCCCGGGCGGCCTCGCCGTCGCCGAGCTGGTGCTCGATGCGAAAGTGTGCGCCGCAGGATTCGTCGCGGTCGAGCGCGTCGATGCACATCAACTCGGCCAGGTCGATGAAGTCGGCCACCCGTCCGGCGCGTTCGAGCTCCTGGTTGAAGCCGTCGGCACTGCCCGCGACGCGGAGGTCGTTGCGAAAATCGCTGCGCAGCTCCCGAATCAAGCGGATGCCCTCCGCCAGCCCCGCCGCCGACCGGCTGACCCCGCAGTGCGCGTACAAAATCTCACCCAGCCGCCGATGGAATCGGTCGGGTCCCTGCGTGCCCGGCGACGCGGCCAGCGTCTCGACGCCGGCCCGCGTTTCGGAGACCGCACGCAGAACCATCGGATCGTCGTCGGCGAGAACCGGGGTGCCGAGCAGTGGCGCCAGATAGTTGGGAATGGAGTACGGCAGGGTGAACCAGCCGTCGACGTTGGCGGAGAGCAGCGAGTTCGCTCCGAGCCGGTTGGCGCCGTGGTAAGCCCAGCCGGCTTCGCCGCCCACGAACAGGCCGGGGATGCTGGTCATGAGGTCGTAGTCCGACCACAGCCCGCCCATCGCGAAGTGCGCGCCCGGCGCGATGCGCATCGGTACGTCATAGGGGCTGTCGCCAGTGGCGTCGGCGTACATCTCGAACAGGTTGCCGTAGCGTTCGGCGAGCACTGGGCGGCCGAGGCGGGCCAGCGGGTCGCGAAAGTCGAGGTAGACGCTGTTTCGCAGGGGCCCCACGCCGCGACCGGCTTCGATCTCATCGCGGGCGGCGCGACTGGCTACATCGCGCGGGGCGAGATTGCCGTAGGCGGGATAGCGGCGTTCGAGGTAGTAGTCGCGTTCGGCTTCGGGAATGTCGTTCGCCGCGCGCGAGTCATTCGGCTGCACCGGAACCCAGATGCGGCCGTCGTTGCGCAGCGATTCGCTCATCAGGATGGTCTTGGATTGCCAGTCCGAGCCGAGCGGCAGCGCCGTCGGGTGAAACTGCAAGAACGATGGCGACGCGAACAGGGCCCCGCGGCGGTGCGCGCGCCAGGCGGCCGAAACGTTCGAGTTCTTGGCGAGGGTGGACTTGAAGAAGGCGTTGCCGTAACCGCCGGTCGCGAGCACGACCGCGTGGCCGGTTTGCGACCAGATGCGGCCGGTGATCAGGTCGCGCACGACGATGCCGCGGGCGGCACCGCCCGTGCCCGCGCTGTCCGCGGCATCGTCGTCGACGATGAGGTCGAGCATCTCGCTGCGGGTGTGCAGCGTGACGGTGCCGGCGGCGACTTGACGCAGCAGTGCCTGCGAGGCGGCGACTTCGAGCTGCTGCCCGGTCTGCCCGCGGGTGTAATAGGTGCGTGACACCTGCACGCCGCCGAAGGAACGGGTGGCCAGCTGGCCGCCGTACTCCCGGGCGAACGGGGCGCCGATGGCGTCGAGGTGGTCGATCACGCGCACGCTTTCCTCGGCGAGGCGCCAGCAGTCGGCCTCGCGGGCGCGAAAGTCGCCGCCCTTGACGGTGTCTTTCACGAAACGGGCGAGGCTGTCGTTGTCGACCTTGCGGGCGCGGGCCGCGTTGATGCCGCCCTGAGCGGCCACGCTGTGCGCGCGGCGGGGCGAGTCGTGAAAGGTGAAGGCGTGCACGTCGTAGCCCTGCTCGCCGAGGGCGGCCGCGCAGGCCGCTCCGGCGAGTCCGGTGCCCACCACGATGATCCGGAATTTTCGTCGGTTCAGCGGCGAGACGAGCTTGTAGTGCAGCTTGCGTTCCGCCCAGGCGTCTGGTCCGCTCTGCGTTGGCTGGCCGCCGGAGATCGCGTCGCCGATCGTGCGAACGTCGTCCGGCGTGAGAGCCGGCGTGAGAGCCGGCGTGAGAGCCGGTGCAGCGGCACCCGTTGGGCGTGGAGCGGTCATTTCAGTACTCCGATCAGCACGAAAATGGGGATCGAAATATTGCCGAGCATGATCACCAGGGCCACGACGCCAGAGACGACGACGGCCACCTGGCGAAATCGCCGGCCGGTCGCGCCGAGGTCATTGGCTGCGGCCCAGAGGCCGTGGGCCACGTGCAGGCCGAGCACGATCATGGCGAGAGCGTAGAACAGACCGGCCAGCGGGCGTTGAAAGCTGGCCACGAGATTTTCGTAGGCGTGACTCGTGTTCACGGTCGCCGCTTCGAACCCCCCGCTCGCGGCTGGCGCGGTGCCGGTGGTCAGGTCGAGCACGTGAAAGATCACGAAGAACAGCAGCACGAGGCCGGTCACCGGCATGGTGCGTGCTGTGAAAGAACGCCACCCCGCGTGTCGTCGGCGTACCGGGCCGCGGGCGACACGGGCGCGACGCCAGAGCAGCGCCGCGCAGGCGACGTGCCCGGCGAGGCTGGCGAGCAGGGCGAGGCGCAGTACCCAGAGCAATCCCTCGTAAGGGAGTACCGGTTCGAACGCCTCCCGCAGCCAGTGAGCGTAATCGTTGAAATGTTCGGCGCCCAGGTACACCTTGAGGTTGCCGACCATGTGCACGAGCACGAACGCCGAGAAGATCAGGCCGGTGAGGGCCATGACCGTTTTGCAGACGAAGTTGGAGAGCAGTGGCCTCCGCGCTGTCGTGCGTGCCCTGCTGCTCATCCGCGCCCCCAACCAAAGTCAGGCGAACGTCGAATGCGGCCGGCTCCTGACTGTGTTCAGTGTACCGACGCTCTTATCGGGGTAGACGGCGTGTTGCGTGCACAGATGACCGGATGAGGCCGGCCTGCCCTACCGACCGAGCAGGCGGGCGAAGAATCCGCCGGTGGATTTCTCCTTTACGTGACCCTCACAACGCTGGTTGCGCGGCACGCCCTTCATGACCTGGTCGACGTGCTGGCCGCACCCGGCCCAGGTGGTCTTCTGACAGGTCTTGCAGGTGATGGCTCTGCACATTTTGGGTGCCTTTCGTTGGGGAGGAGTCCCCAGACTATACCCATGGGGGTATAAAAGAGATTCCTGTCGCACCGGATGCTCCCGCTCCAGTCGGTGTATCGTGCCAGCGACGAGCGCGCGGCCGGCACCAGAGCAACGGAGATCAGAATGAGTAGTGAACCCCCGATCAAAGACGTCACCGATGATGACATCGAGGTCACTCATTCCAAGGCCTGGGCCGCCGGCGTGCCCGGGGTGCTGCACTCCATGGACCCGGCGCTCACCCAGATGGGTGCCCTGCGGGGGATGCGCGCCCTGCTGTCGATGAACCAGAAAGACGGTTTCGACTGCATGAGCTGCGCCTGGCCCGACCCGGGCACGCGCAAAGCCTTCGAATTCTGTGAGAACGGCGCCAAGGCCGTCACCTGGGAGGCGACCCCGATCACCATCCCGACCAGTTTCTGGGCCGAGCATTCGCTTGCCGACCTGCGGGAGAAGAGCGAATACTGGCTCGGTATGCAGGGCCGGCTGGTCGAACCTGTCTACAAGCCGGCCGGCAGCGAGCACTACCAGCCGGTCAGCTGGCCAGAGGCCTTTCGCGTGATCGCCGCCCAGCTCAACGGGCTCGACTCGCCCGACCAGGCCGCCTTCTACACCAGCGGTCGCGCCTCCAACGAGGCCGCCTTCGCCTACCAACTGTTCGTGCGGGCCTACGGCACCAACAACCTGCCGGACTGTTCTAATATGTGTCACGAATCCACCGGCTGGGCCATGGGCCAGACCGTGGGCATCGGCAAGAGCACGGTCAGCTACGACGACTTCGCGAAGGCCGACCTGATCATCATCATGGGGCAAAACCCTGGCACCAATCACCCGCGCATGCTTACCGCGCTTGAAGAAGCCAAGGACGCCGGCGCCCGGATCGTCGCCGTCAATCCGCTGCCGGAGGCGGGCCTGCGCCGCTATAAGAACCCGCAGCGGGTGCGCGGAATCATCGGCCACGGCACCGACATTGCCGACCAGTTTCTGCAGATTCGCATCGGCGGCGACATGGCCCTGCTACAGGCCGTCTCCAAACGGGTGCTTGACGCCGAGGCTGCCGCGCCGGGAACCGTGCTCGACCAGTCCTTTCTCGACGAACACTGCCAGGGGCTGCCCGAGTTGCGGCAGCATCTGGCCGCCCTCGACGAGCGGATGGTGCTGGCCGCGACGGGACTGCGCGCGGCCCAGATCGACGAACTTGCGCAGCGATACATCAACGCCGATCGCGTGATCATCACCTGGGCGATGGGGCTGACGCAGCAGAAGAAGGGAGTCGAGACCATCAAGGAAATCATCAACCTGCTGCTGTTGCGCGGCAACATCGGCAAGCCCGGTGCCGGGGCCTCCCCGATCCGCGGCCACAGCAACGTGCAGGGCGACCGCACCATGGGCATCTGGGAACAGATGCCGCCGGCCTTCCTCGACGCCCTGCAGGCCGAGTTCGGCTTCGACCCGCCCCGCGAGCACGGCGTCGATTCCGTCGACGGGGTGCGCGCCATGCGCGACGGGTCGATGAAGGTGTGGCTCGGGCTCGGCGGCAACTTCGTCGCCGCCATGAGTGACACCGGCATTGCCGAGGCCGCCATGACGCGCACCGAGATGAGTGTGCAGATCTCGACCAAGCTCAATCGTTCGCATGCCGTGACCGGCGCAGAAGCCCTCATCCTGCCGACCCTGGGGCGCACCGAAATCGACCACCAGGCCAGCGGGGAGCAGTTCGTCTCGGTGGAGGATTCCGTCTGCGCGGTGCACCCGTCGTGGGGCAAGCTCAAGCCGGTGTCACCGAATCTGCTCTCCGAGGTCGCGATCATCGCCCGGCTGGCCCAGGCCGTGCTGAAAAACAAGGTTGCTGTCGACTGGGCCGGTTTCGAAGCCGACTACGACCGCATCCGCGATCACATCGCCAATGTGGTCGGCGGCTGCGAGAACTACAACGAACGCATCCGCCAGGAGGGCGGGTTCGTGCTGCCGAATGGCCCACGCGACTCCCGCACCTTCAACACCCCCACCGGCAAAGCCATGCTGACCACGAATACGCTCGAGCACCTCGAGGTACCGCCCGGGCGACTGGTGCTGCAAACCCTGCGCAGCCACGATCAGTTCAACACCACCATCTACGGGCTCGACGACCGCTACCGTGGGATCAAGAAGGGCCGGCACGTGGTCTTCATCAACAAGAAGGACCTCATCGCCCTCGGGTTTTCCGACGGGGATCTGGTCGATGTGCACAGCGAGTTCAGCGACAACGTCGACCGGGTCTTGCGGGGCTATCGGCTGGTGGCCTATCCGACGCCGCGCGGCTGCGCCGCCGCGTACTATCCGGAGGCGAACGTGCTCGTGCCGCTCGACAGCGTCGCGGACGGCAGTAACACGCCGGTATCGAAGGCCGTCATCATTCGATTGGAGCGTGCGGCTGCCTGATCGGCTGAGACAATGCGCCGTTGGGCTACTGGGCGGTGTTGACCCAGCCGCCCTCGTCGGGACTCTCGGTCGCGGGCTGCCGGCAGACGGCGATCACGACATCCGCTGCCCGAACGATGGCCGTCTGCGACGCGAGCGCTAACTGAGCAGCGGCAAAGCCAGCGGCGTAGCCGACGACGAAGGTGGTGATGGGTGCGGCCATCGGACTGACCGCATGGGCGGCTTCGTCGGCGACGTTGAGCACGAGGTTGTTGTCTACCTCCAGGTCCAGAATCTGAAGGGCCTGACTGAGGCGGCGTGTCCACTGCCTGAGAATCTGATCGTCACTCTCGTCGCGGTTCACGGTAGCTCCTTCAGTTAGGCCTGGCTGGTCTGAGGGTACCCGCACCCGGACAAGTCCGTGCAACAATTTCGTCGAGAATCGCTACCACCCCATAGTGCCCGCTGACCCTTTGAACGGTCCGACGATTTTCGCGGTGATCCAGCCGCCGTAATAGTCGCCTTCCTGCGCGCGCACGGTTTCACCGTCGACGGTGCACCGGTCCATCGCTCCCGGATAAATCGCGACCCGCTCGGCCAGGGATTCATATCCCGGCGTCGGAGTGGGGTAGAACCACGCTGAGCGGATGCGCGCGCCGATTGACGCGTAACCGGCGACGCCCTTGTATTCGCAGTAGCTCTGGCCGGGTGCGGCCTGCAGCACCCCCGGAGCGAAGGCGCTTCGTGGCAGGTAGTAGACCGGCGGATGGCTGGTCTCGAGCACCCGCACGACGTCGGTCGTGTCGACGATGGTCACTCCCTCGAGTTCGATGGTGACGTGTTCCCCGGTGTGCTCGACGCGGGGTGGGCGTGGGTAATCCCAGACGGATTCCTGGCCGGGGTGCACGGGGTCGGGTTGTACTCGCTCAGTCATGGTCCGATGTTAGATCGGCTACCTGCGAACCCGGTGGTGTGGGCCGGATTCTGCGGAGGACGAAGTGCGGCAACGGTCACAACGGCCGCGAGCACGGCGAGGCCGGCGACCATGCCGACGGTTCCGCCCCACCCCCACTGCACGAAGAACACGCCGCCGAGCCACCCGAACAGGCTCGACCCGGCGTAGTAGGCGAGGTTGTAGAGCGATGATGCCTGGGCGCGACCGATCCGGGCTTCGGCCCCGGTCCAGCCCGAGGCGACAGCGTGGGCGGCGAAGAACCCGGCCGTGGCCAGCAGCACGCCGAGCAGAACGAGTACCAGCACGGTTGACAAGGTCAGCAGCACTCCCGCGGTCATGCACGCGAGAGAACTGATCAGCACCCACCAGCGGCCGAAGCGGGCGGCCAGAATGCCGGCCTGGGCCGACGACCAGGTGCCGGCCAGGTAGGCCACGAAGACCAGGCTGATCAGGGCCTGCGGCAGGTTGAACGGGTCGTGGGCGAGGCGAAAACCGAGGTAGTTGTAGAGGGCGACGAACCCGCCCATCAGCAGAAACCCCTGGGCATAAAGGGCGAGCAGGCGCGGCGACGACAGGTTGGCGCGTAACAGATCGACCAGCCCCGGGTCGCTGCCACGCTCGCGTGCCCGCCGCGGCACGAATCGTCGGGGCACGAAGCCGCGCGGTGCAGGAACCAGCGTAATGAACAGAACGGCCGCGACAGCGCAGAGCACTCCCACCGCGAAGACTCCCACCCGCCAGTGTGCCAATTCGGTGATCGGCCCGGCCACGAGCCGCCCGAGCAGACCGCCGATCGAGGTTCCGGCAACGTAGGTGCCGGCCGCGCGGGCGGCGTGCCGTGGCTCGATTTCCTCGCTCAGGTACGCGATCGCGATCGCCGGTACGCCGCCGAGCATGAGCCCTTCCACGAAACGACCGGTGAGCAGCAGCGAAAAGGTGGGAGCGAAGGGCACGAGCAGCCCGAACACCGTTGCCGCGATCACGGCGATCGACATGGCCCGCACCCGGCCGAGTCGGTCGGCCACGAGCGACCAGGGAATCACGCCGACGGCCAGGCCGAGCGTCGACGCCGAGATGACGAGAGCGGCATCCGCTGCGCTGACGCCGATATCGTCGGCGATCCGGGCGAGCACCGCCTGGGGCGAGTACAGCTGGGCAAAGGTGGCGATGCCGGCGAAGAACAGTCCCGCGAGCAGTTTGCGGTAGTCGGAGCTGCCGTGGGAGTGCCCGTTCCAACCAGCGGATGCCGCCCCGCGGCCCGGGTGCGCTGGAGTCATTGCAGGGCAGTCACGACTCGAGGCACTCGTTCAGAGTACGCGTGCCGGGCACCCGCTCCTGACGTATCTGACTACAGTGTGCGCATGAGCTCTGACGCGCAGGTTGTGACGGTTGACGGCCCGCACGGCGCGCGCGCGGTGCGCCTGTCGAGCCCGGCCCGGGTACTCTGGCCCGAACCGGGAATCACCAAACTCGATCTCGCCCGGTACATCATCGCCGTGGGCGAGCAATTCGTGCGCGCCAACGGTGATCGTCCGCTGTCGCTGCAACGATTCAGTGGCGGCATCGACGGCGAGCAGTTCTTCTCGAAGAACCCGCCGAAGGGCGCACCCGACTATGTGCGGGCCGTGCCGGTGGTCTACCCGAGCGGGCGCACGCATCCGCAGCTCGTGATCGACGAACCGGCCGCCGCGGTGTGGGCGGTGCAGATGAACACGATCGTGTTCCACCCCTGGCCGTCTCGCGCCGAACTCGCCGACAATCCCGACGAGCTGCGCATCGACCTAGATCCGCAGCCGGGCACGGACTTCGCTGACACTATTCCGGTCGCGTTCGAGCTCAGGGATCTGCTGGCCGAGGCTGGTCTGACCGCGTTCGTCAAGACGTCCGGCAACCGCGGGCTGCACGTGTTCGCGTCGATCACTCCGATCCGCGAATTTCTCGACGTGCGGCACGCGGTCATCGCCGCAGCGCGCGAGCTGGAGCGACGGATGCCCACCCAGGTCACCACGAACTGGTGGAAGGAAGAGCGCGGTGAGCGCATTTTCATCGACTACAACCAGGCCAACCGTGACCGCACCATGGCGGGCGCCTACAGCCCGCGGCCGCTGCCGCACGCCCCGGTGTCCTGCCCGCTGGAGTGGAGCGAACTGGCCCAGGCCGATCCGCGCGCGTTCACAATCCTCACCGTGCCGGCCCGGCTGCGGGAGCAGGGCGACCCGTGGGCTGCCCTGCACGAGCAGCCCGGCTCGATCGACACCCTCTATTCGTGGTGGGAACGCGATCTGGCCGACGGCCTCGGCGAGCTGCCGTTTCCGCCGGACTTTCCCAAGATGCCGGGGGAGCCGCCGCGGGTGCAGCCCAGCCGCGCCAAAAAGCCCGACTAGCGCGATCGTCAGTTCACGATGCGCTCGGCGGGCAGCGGCGGCTCCGGCGGGGTTCCGGTGCCGAACGGACGGCCACCGAGATCGGCGCGAGAATGCGGTGCCAGCCAAGCCGCAGCATCCGGACCCTTCGGCACGATGCCACTGGGATTGATGTCGACGTGGGTCACGTAGTAGTGCTTCTTGATCTGGTTGAAATCGATCGTGTCGCCGAAACCGGGAGTCTGGAACAGGTCGCGCGCGTAGGCCCACAGCACCGGCATCTCGCTGAGCTTGTTGCGATTGCACTTGAAATGCCCGTGATAGACCGCGTCGAAGCGGGCAAGGGTGGTGAACAAGCGGATGTCCGCCTCGGTGATCGTGTCGCCCACGAGATACCGCTGCCCAGCCAGGCGTTCTTCAAGCCAGTCCAGCCGGGCGAAGAGTGCGTCGTAGGCCCGCTCGTAGGATTTCTGGCTGCCGGCGAAGCCGCACTTGTAGACGCCGTTGTTGACGTCGTGAAAGATGAGGTTGGCGACCTCGCCGATCTCGGCCCGCAGGGCTTGGGGGTAGAGGTCGGGGGCACCGGAGCGGTGGTGCGCGATCCACTCGGTTTCGAAGTCGAGGGTGATCTGCGGGTAGTTGTTGGTGACGACCTGACCCGAGGTGACATCGACGATCGCCGGTAC
This sequence comes from Cryobacterium sp. TMT1-3, assembly GCF_004402315.1. NCBI lineage: Bacteria > Bacillati > Actinomycetota > Actinomycetes > Micrococcales > Microbacteriaceae > Cryobacterium > Cryobacterium sp. TMT1-3. Next base: position 48,220 of record NZ_SOFW01000039.1, on the reverse strand, counting down.
GGTGATGCCCCGCGGATAGTCGGGAAAGCGGGCGAAGAAGGCCTGCTGTAGGCGTTCGATGCCGAGCACCGGGTCCACGCCACCCGGGTCGAGGTCGAAGGTCCAGCTGTTCTTGTCGTGGGTGGGGCCGGGCAGGCCGAGGGAGATGACGCCCTCGAGGCCGAGCAGGCGGCGCACGATCGTGGTGCGGTTGGCCCACGGGCAGGCGCGGGCGGCGACCAGACGGTAGCGGCCGGGTTCCACGGGCCAGCCGTCCCGGCCGTCCTGGGTGATGCGGTCTTCGATGTAATTGGTGTCGCGGTCGAAATCTTTGCCGGGTGTGATGTAACTGGGGTCGAGGCTCATACATCCACGCTACGCGACGTACCCCGAGAACTACCCGCCGAGTTCTGCGGCGATCTCGGCGTCGGTGCGCGCGTCGATGATGCCCCACATCATGTGGGTGGGGCCGCTGCTGTCGCTCGGCTCGACCCGCGGCCGGCTGGCCCAGCCGCGCGCGACCGCGGTGGCGCCGAGCTGCGCGAGCGAAGCGCTGATTCTGGTCTTGCGAATCTTGCCCGCCAGCACGCTGCCGTCGGGCGCCTGCCGCCAGCCGCGTTTGTGGGCGATCACCCGGCCGATTTCTTCGTCGGTGAGCCAGCGCGAAAAGCTGCGGGTGGGCGGGTCGATGGCGATCAGCTTCATGCCCGTCACTGTACCCGCCGAGCAGTCTGTGTCGGTTCAGGGAACGGCCATAGCGCTCTCCTGGGAACGGCTGCCTGTCACGACTCGTCAGATTGCTGGATCGGGGCAATAATCACAGCACCACTCCACAACCCCGCCCCGATGAGAAGGAGAACAACCATGAGCAGTCGTCTCAACCCGTATCTCGGCTTTCGCGACACTGCCCGCGAAGCGATGGACTTCTACCAGGGCGTCTTCGGCGGCGAGGTCACCCGCAGCACCTTCGGGGAATACCAGGCGAGCGAAGATCCGGCCGAACAGAACAAGATCATGCACTCGGAGCTGACGACCACGAGCGGATTCTCGCTGATGGCTTCCGACACCCCCAACAGCATGGAACTCCCCACGAGCAGCAGCGTGACGGTCTCCCTCAGCGGCGAGGATGAGACCGAACTGACCGGCTACTGGGACAAGCTGGTCGAGGGAGGCACCATCACCATGCCGCTCAACAAAGCTCCCTGGGGTGACAGCTTCGGCACGCTGGTCGACAAATTCGGCACCAACTGGATGGTCAACATCGCCGGTGTCGCCGCCGAAGGTGCCCAGACGTCCGAGGCCGGTGACCCGTCACTCCGAGACGACGTCACCCGGTGATGTGCCAGTGGACGGTCTAGTCCTGCGCGGGACGGTGTGTGTGCGCCTATGCTGAGCCCGTGATGAATGCATCGGCGACACACATCGCTCGCGACGCGAGCAACAGTTCCACTCTGCAACTGCTGGCCCGGCTGGGATTCGCCGTGAACGGGTTGCTGCACATCCTGATCGGTTCGATCGCGATCACCGTGGCGATCGGCGCCGGCAGCGGTTCGGCTGATCAAAGCGGGGCGCTCGCGCAACTGGCGTCGAGCCCGGGCGGAGTATTTCTGCTCTGGACCGTTGTGATCGGAATGTTCGCCCTGGGGCTCTGGCTACTCATCTCCGCCTTCGTGCTGCAGGGCGAGCCCAAACGCAGGTGGTCGCGTCGTCTGGCCAATATTGCCAAAGCCATCGTCTACTTCGCGCTCGGAGCCACCGCCCTGACCTTTGCTCAGGGCGGTTCGTCCAGTTCGGCCGGCAGCGCCCAGAGCGCCAGTGCGTCGCTGCTGTCCTCACCCGGCGGCACAATCGTGCTGTTCCTGGCCGGGGTGGCCGTGCTCGGCGTTGCCGGGTATTTCATCTACAAGGGTGCAGCGCAGAAGTTTCGGTCAGACGTCGCCGTGCCGAGCGGGCCGGTCGGGCGCGCGGTCATCGCCCTCGGCGTCGTCGGGTATGTCGCCAAGGGCGTCGCGCTCGCCGTCGTCGCGATCCTCATCGGTGCCGCCGCGCTCACCCAGGATGCCAGTAAATCCACCGGGCTCGATGGGGCGCTCAAGGCGCTCGCCGCCCTGCCGTTCGGAACGATCGCCCTGATCTTGATCGGCATCGGCCTGATCGCGTACGGCGTCTACTGCTTCGTTCGAGCCCGCCGCGCCCGGTTGTAGACCGCGGGCAGCGTGACGGGTATCCCAGGCGATCACGGCGCTGAGCACCACGAGCGAAATCGAGAGCGAGGCGAGGGCATCCGTCGCCCAGTGGTAGCCGAGATACAGCCGGCTGATCGCGGCGAGGGCGATGCAGACCACCGCGATGCTGAACCCAATGGCGACAGCCCGGCGGCTGGGCCTCCGCGACACGATCAGGTAGGTCAGCACCAGCACAAAATCGGCCGCGCCGAGAACATGCCCCGATGGAAATGAGAAGGAGTAGTCGGCGCCGAACAGCATCAGCTCGACCGGCGGGCGGGTGCGGGCAATAAGGGGAGCCAGAATCTGAGCCAGAATGACTCCGGTCAGCATGGCGATCGCCAGCAGCAGGGGCCGCCACGCGTGCTTGCCCGTGAAACCCCAGACCACGGTGAGCACCAGCACGATAATCGGCAGTGCGACCGGCCCGAAGACGATGGCCAGCCCGATCATGACGACCGTGAGGGTCGGCGACCGGTTATCGACGAGCCACTCCCGAACCGGAGAATCGTAGAACGACGCCCGGTCGGGCTGCAGCACGTCAACGAGCACGCAGGCGAACAAAATGATTCCGGCGGCCACGAGCGCGCCGGCTGTCCACCGCATGTGACGACGCCCGGCCGCTGACAGCGGACGGGGATCGACGATGAGCTTGTTCCAGCGTGAGCGCCACGCCGTGGTGGGCTGGATGGCATTCATCCGCGCGTCCTTTCGGTGCAACAGCGAGGTCTGGTTAGTGCGGTCTCCGGTCGGCTCGCAGCCGGTATTCGCCGTCGAGTTTTGCCGCCAACGGCGCCCAGACTACAACGGCAATGCCCGTGCCGAGCAGCAGGGCACCGATCGTGTCGGTCAACCAGTGTGCTCCCAGGTAGGTGCGGCTGATCATCATGGCCAGCGTGTAGGCGGCTCCGAGCGCCCCGACCCACCACCGTGGAAACAGGAGTACGAAAATGGTGGCCATGGCGGCCGCGTTCGCCACGTGACCCGACGGAAACGATCCGAAATCGACGGTCACCAGGATGTCCTGCGGGCGGGTTCTCGCGAACAGACGTTTGATCACCTGAACGGCTCCGCCGGTGAGCATCGTCGCCGCGAGATAGAAGCCGACCGCCCAGAAACGTCGGGCCAGCAGCAGAACGGCCACGATCAGTGCCGGAATCAGCAGCGACGCCGTAAGCCCGAAGCCGAGATAGTTCAAGACCAGCGCGGCGGAGTCCAGGGCCGGGCCGCGAAACCGGTCGATCCAGGCCAGCCAGGACCGGTCGATGGCGAGCGATGCGGCGTCGGCGGTGTCAGCGGTGCCGCGCAGCAGTACCAGGACGCCGAGGCCGAGGGAGAGGGCGACCGCACCGAGACCGCTGATCAGCGGCCACCGGCGGGTGACGCGTTGTGCGCGTGGTATCGCCGCGTGTTCGGGATGTCGAGCACTCACCATGGGGTAATGCTAGCTCGTACCCGCATCATTCGGATGTTATGTCGCCCGGTGCCTTGTCGGGTCGCCAGCCTCGCCAGGACGGCTGGCGCAGCCGACCGGTCGCAGTCCACTCGGCGAACTCGACCTCGGCGACGAGGGTGGGGCGCACCCAGACCGCGCCCTGCGCATCCGTTTGCGGGATGTCGCTGAACGGAGTGGTCTTGCGCACCAGACGGGTGAGCCTTGAGCGGATGTCGGCCAGGTCGCGTTCGCCGAACCCCGTGCCCACCCGGCCGATGTAACGCAAGCCCGTGTCGGTGGGTATCCCCAGGAGCAGCGATCCGATCGCACCGGCGCGGTTGCCTCGGCCCGGTCGCCAGCCGCCGACGACTACTTCCTGGGTGCGAAAATGTTTGATCTTCACCCAGTCCCTGGACCGCCGCCCGATCGTATAGCGGCCGTCCTGCCGTTTGGCCATGACCCCTTCCAAACCGAGCTGGCGACTGATCTGAAAGGCTTCGGCGAAGCCGCCGGTGAGACGTGGCGGTACCTGCGTGGAGCCGGTCGCGGTCACCGTGGCTTCCAGCAGGTTTCGGCGCGCGGTGTAGGTCAATCCGGTGAGCGAGCGGCCGTTCAGCTCGAGCAGGTCGAAGAGCATCAGCTGCACCGGAGCCGTGCGGGCCGCTGAGGCGACCTCGCGGGCCTCGGTGAGTTTCATCCGCCTCTGCAACAGGCCGAAGTCGGGGCGACCGCGTTTGTCGACGGCCACGATCTCGCTGTCGAGCACTGCGCTGTCGAGCACTGCGCTGTCCTGTGCTGCGCTGCTCGCTTTTGGCGCCAGTGCCGCGAGCAGGTCGGCGACGAGGTCGGGATAGGACGCGGTCACATCGTGCCCGTTGCGGGTGACCAAGCGAACGTTGTGCTCGGCCAGCGACACATAGGCGAGTGCGCGCATGCCGTCCCACTTCATTTCGAACGCCCACTCGCCAAGTCCGAGGTCGTCGCCGAGATCGGCTTCGGAACCGGCGGCGGCGAGCATGGGAGAGTAGGCGTTTTTCGGTGGCGGGGGAGTGATCTCGGCGGCTGGGCCGCCGTGCGGGCGGGCATTCGTGCGTGAGCTGCCCGAGGATCCGACGCTCGGTTTCATGCGGTGAATCAGCCAGTTGTTGGCTGCCCTGCTGCCGTGGCTGTCACTCGTGCGAATCAGGGCAAACCGGGCGGTGCCGCCGAGCCCGGCGTCCGGCTCGCCGTGCAGGGTGACGATCACTTCGTCGTCGCGCCATTTTTCGAGGTCGTACACGCCGCGGTCCCAGATGGACACGTCGCCGGCACCATATTCCCCGACCGGAATAGTTCCCTCGAAGCTGCCGTACTCGAGCGGGTGATCTTCGACGTGTACCGCCAGCCGGTTCTGCGCTGATGTGACGGGCACGCCGCGGGGCAGCGCCCACGACACGAGCACCCCCTCGTGTTCGAGTCGAAAATCCCAGTGCAGGCTGCGGGCGTGGTGCTCCTGAATGACGAATGACAGGCCGTTGGACGCCACGGCCGGCGCAGCGGGAACGGGCTCCGGCGTCTTCGCGGCGTCGCGCTTGCCGCGGTACACCGTCAGCCGGTCCGTTGTCACGAGGGCGGGGGTCGCCGTGTCGCTGGTTGTGCCAGCCGCATGCTCGAACGACCCGGCCGACAGCAGCGCGAGCGGATCATCCCGGCGCTTCAAGCGGGCGAGCACCTGCCTGTAGTCGAGCTGCTCGAGCTGGGCCGAGGCCAGCTCCTTCCAGGTGCGCGGCGTCGCAACCATCGGGTGGCTGCGCCCGCGCAGGGAATACGGTGTGATGGTGGTCTTCGCGGCATTATTTTGGCTCCAGTCCACGAACACCTTGCCGGGGCGCAGGGTCTTCTTCATGTCGCTCACCACGAGATCGCGGTGGTCCGCCTCGAGCGCTCTGGCCAGTTCGTGTGCCACGGCCGACACCTGGTCTGAGGTGTACGACAGGTCGAGGGCGGCATACAAGTGGATGCCCTTGCTCCCGCTGGTCACCGGCATCGGTTGCAATCCCATGTGCTGCAGGATCACTCGGGCCAGCCGCGCCACCTCGGCGCATTCGAGTAGTCCGACACCGTCGCCCGGGTCGAGGTCGAGCACCAGCCGGTCGGGATTGCGCGGGGTGCCGGTGCGGCCGAACTGCCACTGCGGCACGTGGATTTCGAGGGCGCTCATCTGCCCGAGCCAGGTGAGGGTGGCGAGGTCGTTCACGAGCGGATAGGTGTTCACATGATCTTTGTGCGCGATCTCGTGCCGTTTCACCCAGCTCGGCGTTGACGGTTCGAGGTTCTTCTGAAAGAACATCGTGCCGGGGTGCTCGATGGTGCCGATTCCGTGTACCCAGCGCTTGCGGGTGGCCGGGCGGTTCGCCGCGTGGGCGATCAGCACGTCGGCGATCGCCGCGTAGTAGGCCAGCACGTCGGCCTTCGTGGTGCCGGTCTCCGGGTACAAAATCTTGTCCAGGTGGGTGAGTGTGATGCGGTGGCCTTCCACAGAGACGACCTGGCTGCTGGCGTTCATGCGTCAACTGTGCCGCGGAAACCCCGGGTCTACTAGGCGAAAAATGTCTCATTCGGGTGTGTACTGGTCGCATGAGAAGCATCTGGACCGGTGCGATCACCTTCGGGCTCGTCAATGTGCCCGTCAAGGTGTACAGCGCCACCGAGGATCACGACGTGTCACTGCATCAGGTGCACGATACCGATGGGGGACGCATCCGCTACCAACGTCGGTGTGAGATCTGCGCCAAGGTCGTTCCGTACGACCACATCGACAAGGCTTTCGACGACGGCGAGCAGACCGTGGTGCTCACCGCTGACGACTTCGCGTCGCTGCCGGCCGAGCACAGCAAGGAGATCGACGTGGTCGAGTTCGTGCCGAGCGACCAGATCGACCCGATCATGCTCGACAAGAGCTACTTTCTCGAACCGGACGGCAAGTCTGCCAAGGCCTACGTGCTGCTGCGGCGCACGCTGGAAGCCACCGATCGCACGGCCATCGTGCACTTTGCCCTGAGGCAGAAGACCCGGCTGGGTGCGTTGCGCGTGCACGGCGACGTGCTCATGCTGCAATCCCTGCTCTGGGACGACGAGGTACGCGAGGCCAAATTTGCGTCCCTCGACGAGCGGGTCAATATCAGTGCCAAAGAACTGGATATGTCGGCGGCATTGGTTGAGTCGTTCGCGGCCGATTTTGCACCGGATGCCTTCAACGACGACTATCAGGACGAATTGCGGGCGCTAATTGAGACCAAGCTGAAGAGCGGTGACGCGGTGTCGACCGAGGTGACCTTCGGTGAAACGACCGACGAAGGTGAGGGCGGCGAGGTGCTCGACCTCATGGAAGCACTGCGGCGCAGCGTCGAGGCCAGCCGTGACCGGGCCAAGCCCAAATCGAAGCCGAAGCGAGCCCGCTCGGCCTCCTGAGCGGCTGTCCGTCTCATGGCGGGTGCTTCTCAACCCCGTGCCGCGAGCACGCGCTTCCAGACCACGAGCACGAGGCCGATCGCGGTCAGCAGCACGGCCTGAACGTTGAGCACACTCACGCCCACCGCTCCGATGGCCACGAGCGGAGTGCTCTGACCGATGGTGAGGGACAGTTTGATGCCCTCGACGATGATCGCCAGCGCCAGCCCGAACAGTGCCAGGCGCCCATCGGTCGAGGTGCGCAGCCGATGCAGGCGCAGCTGGTGCGGGGTGCCGCAGACCACTAAGGCCTCGTTCGACTGGCCGAACTTTCGCTGGGTGGCGCGCAGAAAATCGACGCGACCACCCACATCCACTCGAACGATGTCAGAACTCACGTTGGACGGGAGGCTCCACCAGTCGGAGCGTTCCGGGATACTGAGGGTCCCCTCGGCCACATCGTCGCGGCAGCGGATCTCGTAGTCGAAGGCGGGCGCGACGGCCGGAACGGTCATAGCAGCAGCTGGGGTCCGAAACCGAGCATCAGCGCCACCCGCTGCGGCAGGTGTTCGGGCGGGATCTCCAACAGAGAGCCGAGTGCGGCGGCTGCCGCGAGCAATTTCTGGGCCGCCGGGTCTGGTCCCACGTACTCGATCAGAAGGCCGGGTTCGTTGGTCCACTGGTACAGGCCCTCGGCCAGCCAGTCCTGCGGATACGATGGCTGCCGTTCCAGGAACTGTTCCCACGAGGCGAAGCGGCTGGAGGAGGATGGTTGGCCGCCGTCACCACCGCCGCCGGCGCTGTGATTGAGAAGGGCAATATCGCAAAGTACGCAGACGAATTCCGGCACGGCCGGGTCGCGCTGGCCGTGCTCGTTGCAGGTGATTCCCCCGCAGATCTTGCACACCGCGAGAGGATCCGAAATTTGAGCGCCGGGAATGGACTTTGATCCGATGAAATGGGGCAGGCATTCGACCATGCCCCATACCTACACCCGGTAGCTGCCCTCGGCAATAGTGTTGCGGACGAGCGGCTCAGCGGATGCCCCGCCCGCCGGTCAGCATTCTGCACCCGGCATTCCCCGCCGCGCAGGGTGACCGCGCGGCGCTAGAACGGGTGGGTGTCGGTGTCGGTGGTGTCCGAGCCGGAGGCGGCCCTGTCGGAGGTCCAGGGGTCCGGTACGGGTGGTGGTGGCGTGGCTGGTGGTGGGGGTGTTGGTGGTGCTTGTTGCGGCGGTGGGGTGATGCGGGTGGCGGGGTCGGTGGCGTAGTGTTTGCCGGCTGGGCTGGTCCAGTGGAGGGTGCCGTCGGGGTCGGCGGTGACTGTCCAGTTGCTGAAGTGCTTCAGGTTGTGGTGGGCGGGGGAGAGAAAGTGCAGGTTGGTGGCGGTGGTGGGGCCGCCGAATTGTTTATCGATGGTGTGGTCGAGGTCGCTGTGGCCGGCGGAGCGGTTGCAGCCGGGGAAGCGGCAGCTTCCGTCGCGCAGGCGGAGGTATTTCTTTAGTGCGGCGGGTACTCGGAAGGGTTCGGCGCTGACGTCGAGGACGATGCCGGTGTGCGGGTGGGTGAGGACGCGCAGGAAGCTCGTCGCGGTGCCGGCCAGCTTGCGGGCGGTTTCGGGGTCGATCGGCCCGTAGCCTTCGAGTTCGCCGGGCTCTTCACTCTTACCCATCAGGGTGAGCACCGGCACGGTGATGTTGACGTTCGCGGTGAGCCCGGCGCCGAGTCCGCTGCCGGTGACGCCCTGCTGAAGCAGGTCAACGGCCACATCAGCGCGTAACTGGCTGAGGGTGCGGGGTTCGTCGGGGCCTTGCAGGCTGATGGCGGCGTCGGTGACGCGGGTGTAGACGGCTTGGAGGTCGTCGCCGGCGGCGCGCAGCCAGAGGGTGGCCATGCCGTCTTTATCGGGGAAGAACTGCACCCCGCGGTCGGCGAGGCAGCGGGCGCGGCGCACGGTGATGCTGTCGGGGTGGAACCGTTCCCGCAGTTTGCGTGCTTTGCCGTCGAACTGGGCAGGGGTGAGGCGTTTCGCGTGGGGCAGCAGCACCGTTTCGAGGTCGGTGCGGGCGGGCTGGGGGACGGAGCTGAGTTGGTCGAGGACCTGGCGCACGTGGCGCAGCGAGATGTCTCCGGTTCGGAGGGCTGTGAGAGTGTCGGGCCGTTCAGCCACCAGCACTCGGCTTTGCTGGAGGAGGCCGGAGGCGGTGCCGCCGGGGATGCGGAGCGCGCAGGCGATCTCGGCGACGAGGCCTTGTTGGGCGGCGAAGGTGGCGGCCCAGTCGTGCTCGTGCTGCGGTCCGGCTTGGGGGCGGCCGGTTTCGGCGGTGTTGGTGGTGTAGTCCCACGCTTCGGTGAGTACTTCGGCTTTGCTGGCTTGGGCCCAGCCGATGAGCTTTTCGAAGTAGAGCACCCGGTCGACGAACTGCGCCTGCCGCCGCTGAAACGGATTCAACCCCTCGAGGGGATCCAACTGGTCAGCGCCGGACCGATCAGTGCCGGACTGGTCAGCGCCGGACCGATCAGTGCAGGTCCGGTCAGTGCAGGTCTGGTCATCGGCGGATGGGTCATCGGTGGCCGGGGCGGAGTGGTGCGGCTCGTCGTTCGTGTCGTGCGTGGTGCGCAGGTACTCGGCGTAGAGGAACTCCTCGCGGAGGTCGTCGTCGAACCGGTGCTCGGGCGGTACCGCCGCGAACACCTCGGTGAGGTCGAGGCCGGCCGGAAGGGGCGGGCCGTCCGGCATCTCACGCCGATAGATCGCCGTGCCGACCGGGTCCGCGCCGACCGGGGCAGCCCGGAACGGCGCGGTAGTGAAGGGTTCAGTGTCGACGTCTTCCAGGGCCTCGTACGGAGCGAACTGCCCGAGGCCCTCAGCAATTTCGACCTGCCAGTCTGCCTGGCACTGCGCCCAGAACACCTCGAACTCGGCACGCTCCTCGAGAGTGATCGGCGGTCGGCCGTACGCGGCGAAGAACGGATCGGCGCGGCCCGGCTGGGGGGTGTCGCCGCGCTGGCTCATAGAACAAGTGTACCAAACCCACCCCGCGAAAGCGAGGCTTTCTCAGATCTGTCGGGAATTTTGCCCGAAGCTGCATTCACACGAGCGGCCGCGTTTCGCAGACCCGCTCACTCTGGTCGAGGGTGGTCTCGGCGGGCTCGACCGACGGAGTGTGTCCGTTCGCAGACTCGCTCCAGCTTCGCCTTGAGCCTGACAAATTTCGCCTCAACTTTGTGTGAGGGGACCTATTCGGGCGCGTTTGAATGTGCGGCGATTCCTATTCCCGAGGCTGGATGGTGTGACGCCGGTGATCGCGGGAGGGGTTGCGCTCGCGCGTCTGACGTACCAGGTCGGGATCGACGACGAGGGTGACCAGATCTGGTGTGCGGCCGAGCTCGGCGAGTACCCGACCGGCCGGATCGGAGAGCAGGCTGTGCCCGATCGAGATGGGTGCACACTGCGACACGGCGCCGACGAAGTAGGAGTTCTCGATGGCGCGCGCCTGCGCGAGAACCCGCCACTGTTCGGTCTTGTCGGGGCCCGGGACCCACGAGGAGCAGACCAGAACCAGGTCGGCGCCGGCATCGGCCAGTTCGCGGCCGAGTTCGGGAAATCGCAGGTCGTAGCAGGTCATCAGGCCGATGCGCATCCGCTCGCCCGAACGCCCCACCACCTCACACACCACCGGGGTCAGATCGGTCGCCGGGGCGATCCACTCTGACTCTCGAAAGCCATAAGAGTCAAACAGGTGCATCTTGCGGTATTTGGCTAGCAAGTCTCCGTCGGGACCCAGCACCACAATGGTGTTGTATGGTCGCGCCTCGTGATCGTTGATCTCGACGATTCCTGCCACGAGAGTGATGCGAAGCGACCGCACGGTCGCCGCGAGGGCAGCCACAAACTGCCCGGTCACCGGCTGGGCTACCGCAGAGAAAGTCGCATCGACCATTTTCTTCTCGTACATGGCGTATTCGGGAAACACGACGAGGTCGGCCCCGTCAGCGGCTGCACGCCGGGCGGCCTGCTGAATCAGCAGTAAATTGCGGTCGACGTCTGCGCCGGACGCAATCTGGGCGAGGCTGACTCGCACGCTCACCCTGCTCTCCGCGTGCCGGTCACGCCCGTCCCGTCAGCCTAAACGACGTCAGCCTAAACTCCGTCAGCGGGTCTCGGTGACGAGAGCTTCGTCATCCGCTTCGACGTAGTCCATTTCGGGCGGCTGACGGCGAAAACCGCGCGTGAGTACGCCGAGCACGATTACCCCGACGGCGAGCCAACTCAGGCCGAGAACGATGGCGTTCGCATCGAGGCGGGTGAGGAGGTAGAGCGTGATCAGGCCACCGATCAACGGGATGACGAAGTAGAACACGGGATTGAGGCGGTTGCCTTCGCGTCGCTGACGCACAAAGTAGAAGATGACGGCCACGTTGACCATGGTGAACGCGACGAAGGCCCCGAAGTTGATGAACGAGGTCGAGGTGGCGACATCGAGGAAGATCGCGATGAAACCGACCACGCCGATGATGACGAGGTTGAACACCGGTGAGCGAAAGCGCTTGCTGACCTCGCCGAAGATACGACGCGGGAGCACACCATCGCGGCCCATGGCGAACAGCAGCCGGGAGGCCGCAGCCTGGGCGGCGAGGCCGGAGGCGAACTGGGCGATGACGAGGCCGGCCAGGAACACGGCCCCGAACACGTTGCCACCGATCTGCATGGCGATATCGAACGCGGCCGAGGACGCGTCGGTGAAGACTCCGCCCGGACGCACCAGCTGGGTGGTATAGGAGACCAACACGAAGATGGCGCCGCCGATGAGCGCGACCAGCAGGATGGCCCGAGGTACGGTCTTACGCGGGTTGATGGTCTCCTCGGTAAAGGTGGTGACGGCGTCAAAGCCGAGGAAGGAGTAAGCGGCGATGGCCGCGCCGGCGGTGATTCCCGCGAAGGTGGAGGTGGGGTTGGCGAACGGCGAGGCGTTGATCAGACCGCCGGCGCCCTGGCTGGCGACGATCGACGCGATCGACAGCGCCACGAAGGCGCCGATGACGAGCACCTGAAAGGCCATGAGCAGGAAGTTGGCCTTGTCGGCGACCTTGATGCCGAGAATGTTCAGCAGGGTCGTGATCACGACGAAACCGATGATCCAGACCCAGGCGGGAACGCCGGGAAACTGCGCTTCGAGGTAGGCGGCACCGATGAGCCAGATCACCATGGGCAGAAAGAGATAGTCGAGCAGCACGGCCCAGCCAACCAGAAAACCCACCCGGGAGTCGACGGTGCGCCGCACATACGTGTACGCGGAGCCGGCCACCGGGTAGGCGGCGGCCATGCGGCCGTAGCTCGAGGCGGTGAACAGCATCGCGACGAGGGCGACGAGGTAGGCGGAGCCGCTCGCACCCCCGGTGGTCTCGGCGACGACGCCGAAGATGCCGAGCACGATCAGTGGTGTCATATAGGCCAAGCCGAACAAGACGAGAGAGCGCAGGCCGAGGGTGCGCGCGAGAGCGGGGGTGCCGGTCATGTCAGGAGTTCCGTTTCCAGGAAAGTTTCGGTGAGTTGTGGCGTCCAGCTCGTCGGGTCGATGCGCCCGGCGTAGAGCGGCAGCTCGAGGGGGGCGTCGGTCGGCAGGAACTGCGCCCACAGCCGGTTCGTTCCAGCCGTGCCGTGTTCACGTACCCGCGCGACGTGGTCGAGATCGAGGGTGACGGCCAGCGCGACCGTTTCGGTGCCGGTGGATTCGGCCAGGGTGGCCCCTTCCGGGTCGACGATGAGACTGCGGCCCTCGCCGAGCGGGCCGGCACAGTTCACACTCACCGTGAAGGTCTGGTTGACGATGGAATTGGCCCGGGCCAGTACGACTTCCTGGGCCCGGTCGGGGGTCGTGGTTTTGACGATGTTGAGCACGACCTCAGCGCCCATCCAGGCCAGGTGCCGCGTCACCTCGGGAAACCAGGCGTCGTAGCAGATCGACAGCCCGAACCGGCCAATGCCGGGGGCGTCGAACACGACGAAACGGTCGCCGGGTTCGTAGGGCTCGTAGGGACGCCAGGGGAAGATCTTGCGATAGCTCGCCACGAGCTCACCTGTTGGAGAGAACACCACGGCCGTATTGAACAGTTCGCCGCCCGGCCCACGTTCACAGATGCTTCCCGGCAGCAGCCAGACGCCCGCCGCCCGGGCGATCGCCCCGAGCCGGCCGACCAGCTCACCATCCAGCGGCACAGCGGATGCCCGCAGCACGTCGTTGCGCTGCTCCAGGCTCAGGGCTTCACCCGTTTCGGTACCGAACAGGTGCAGCTCGGGAAAGACGACAAACTGTGCGCCCGGGTCGTCGACGAGAATGTGGTGGAGCTCGCTCGCGAAGTCGTCCAGCGACGCACCGAGGGCATGTGGCGCGGCCTGGACGGCGATGATGCGCACTGTTCGTGGCATGGTGACTCCTTCGATCTGGACAACCGTGTCTGCAACAAATAAATTAGATCATAATGATCACTTTTGTCTAGTCCATGGTGGTACGCCGGCGCGGGCAGTTACTGTAGGTGCGTGATGGTTGACGGAAATGACACCCACGGGGCGGTGCCCGCCCTCGCCAACCCGGCGGTATCCGGCATCACCCGCTTGAGCGCCACGGACACCGTACGCGCACGCATCGCCCTCGCCATCGAGCTCGGACTCATGGTGGTGGGGGAGCAGCTGCCGTCTGACCACGATGTGGCCGCAGCGCTCGGGGTCAGCGAGATCACGGCCCGCCGGGCCTTGAAAAGCCTCGCCGATGAAGGGGTGCTGGCCCGCAGGCGCGGACGCACGGGGGGAACTTTTGTGGCCGAGCCTGGGGCATCCGCTTCGGTCGCGTCGATCACCGCTTACCTGGCCGATGCCGCCGACGTGCACCGGCTCATTGATGAGCGGGTGCTGCTGGAATGCGCGCTCGTGCACCATGCGGCGTTGAATATTTCGGCCGGGCAGCTCGACGTGCTCGATGAGGCGGTGGCGCAGGCGGCGACAGCTGAGAATTGGACCGACTACCACGCGGCCGATGCACGATTTCACTTGGGCGTGGCCGCGGCCAGCGGGCTGGACTGGGCGCTACCGCAGTACGCTGCCGCGCTCAACGCCCTGTATCGGTATTTTCTGCCCTACCCGGTGGATTACCTGCACGGCGTCAACCGTGAGCACGCCCGCCTGGTCGCCGCCCTGCGCGAGCACGACCCGGTGGCCGCCGTTGCCATTATTCGGCAGCACGTGTCGGTGCTGCACGACTCTATGTTCGTCGGGCTGGCCGCCGGCGACCCGCGTTCCTGACGCGTCGGGCGGCAGCGCCAGCTGGCGGTGGGCGCGCCAGCTACAGCTGGAGCGCCCACCCGTAACTGGCGCGGTGTGTACTGACGGCGCCTAGTGGTGGCGCTTGGCGAGCAGGTACATGCTCACATTGATCTGCATGAAACGCACGAGCTGAACCAGCACGTTGCTGCGTCGCCGCAGCTCTCGTGCGCTCGGCAGCGGCGCGACATCGATGTGGCTTTGGGCGGTGTCCATGGTGTTCTCCTTCTAACGACGTACGAAAAGCGGATGCGGCCTGCCGCCACTCACTCGGGAATGAGGTACCAGAACGGATACGCCTTGGCCTTGTAGAGGAACATCGTGTGCAGCACGCGCTTGACCCAGTGTGCGGCCAGCCCGATATCACCCGTCGTCTCGGTCGGGTGGCGACCGGCGGTGGTGGGATGCTTCGAGAAATCGGGCACGATCGGGGACATCGACATTGCCGCGGCAGTGCCGGTGAGCAGGCCCGTGCCGGTCGAGGCGATGCACGCGGCCGACATCTCGCCCATCGACGCGGTGTGGGTGGGGGTGGTCGCGCCGTCAAGGATCATGTCGGAGATGGTCATGGCGACCATCTTGCCCATGGCGCCCGACGGCATGCCGGTGCGGGGCGGTGCCGGAGCGACAGCCACGCCGCCGGGGGTGGCGTAGGGGCGGGAGATGGCGTGCGGCGGGGCGAACGCGATGCCGACGCCGAAGACGTTGTGAAAACTCGGGTTCTGATAGGTGCGCGGCCAGTCCTGAGCCGTCCATTCCTCGAACGGCTTCGCAGTGTAGTTGGCGTCGACCCGCATGAAGCCGCTCGGCGCGAACACCACGTCGGTGATGTCGGCACCCGAACGGTCGAAAGCTTTGAGGCCCACGCCTCGAAACGGTGGCAGCAGCATAGCGAAGTCGAACGCCTGGGTGTTCTCGGTGCCGTCGATCTGCGTGTAGTGAATGACTCCGGGGTCGATTTTGGTCACGGCAGCCTGGGTGATGGCCTTCATGTTGCGTTCGCGAAAGAGCGAGTCCATCCAGGTTTCACTCGTGACGCGCTGGCCGCCCTGGCTGAAGGTCATGCCGCCCACACCGAAGTCGCCCAGTTCGTGTTCGTTAGTGAGGTAGATGACCTCCGCCTTGTCGCGTACGCCAGCGGTGCGCAGTTCCTG
This sequence comes from Cryobacterium sp. TMT1-3, assembly GCF_004402315.1. Classification (NCBI taxonomy): domain Bacteria; kingdom Bacillati; phylum Actinomycetota; class Actinomycetes; order Micrococcales; family Microbacteriaceae; genus Cryobacterium; species Cryobacterium sp. TMT1-3. The sequence goes on along the minus strand of NZ_SOFW01000039.1, from coordinate 32,681 downwards.
TTCCACGTTGAAGGCGTATTCGAACGCCGCGCCCTCGCAGGTGCAGGTGCCGTGGCCGACACCGACCACGAGGGTCTGCTCGCGGCCGGCCTTGAGTGCGTCGATGACGGAGTCGAAGTGTTTGGCGGCTTCGACGGCGTGGCTCGGCGTGCAGACCGAAACGGTGTGCCCGTCCGGGCCAAGACCCGGGGTGGCCTCGAAGTTCAGTTTCGGTCCGGTGGCATTCACTAGATAGTCGTAGCGGATGCGCTCGGTCTGGCCGTCCCGCACCGGGTCGGTGTAGACGACATCGACGGCGCCCTGAGGGCTGGCCTCATCGCCATCGGGACGAATCGCCACGGCCTTGGCCTGACGAAAATCGATCTTCTTGCGGCGATAGATCGGAGCGAGCGGAAACACCACCTTATCGGCGCTCATCTTGCCCACACCCACCCAGATGTTAGAAGGGATCCAATTCCACTTCGAGTTGGGAGAGACAACAATCACTTCGTGGGCATTGCCCAAACGCTTCTTCAGATAAAGCGCTGCGGTGTGACCGGATACTCCGGCTCCCAGTACGACGACACGTGCCATTTCAGACCTCACTATCTCAGCAACTGCGCTGTTCACCTGACCATACACCTATACCCGACGGGGTATTCACCGCTGGTGTGTTCCGTTTTCTGGTGGTGACCGGCCCGTAAGATTGCACGGTGCCTCACTCTGCTGAAAGCCCCGCAACGCCCGGTGCGCTGGAACGAATCATCGCCATCCAGGTGCGCAAGTACCGCACCGAGAGCGGCCTGTCATCGGCCGATCTTGCCCTGCGTACCGGCCTGTCCAAAGCCATGATTTCCAAGGTCGAGAGCGCGAGCACATCCTGCTCCCTGACCACACTGCAGCGTCTGGCCGAGGGGCTGAAAGTGCCGGTCACGGCCTTGTTCCGGGGCGCCGACACCGATCGGGACGCCACCTTCACCAAGAGTGGCGAGGGCAGCCTGAGCGTGCGCAGCGGCACCCAGCACGGCCACGAGTACCGGGTGCTCGGCTCACTCAAGGGCCGCACCGACGCCATCGAACCCACCCTGGTGACGCTCACCGACGCCTCGGACATCTTTCCGCTGTTTCAGCACGCCGGCACCGAGTTTCTCTACATGCTGACCGGCAAAATGGTCTACGGGCACGGCGCCTACGAGTACACCATGGTGCCCGGCGACTCGCTGCTGCTTGACGGCGAGGGCCCGCACGGCCCGTTGCAGCTGCTCGATCTGCCCATCACCTTTCTGGCGATCACGGCCAAATAGCTCAGCTCCCCAGCAGCCAGGCGGAGGCCGAAGCTCGATATCGGTCGATGCCCTTGTACTCGGCCATGTCGGCCGGAAGTTCCGCCAGCACCTGACCGAGTCGCCGCCGCCAGGCCGGAACCGTCGCAATCTCGGTGAGCGAGACCAGGTAGCTGCGCACCAGAAAAAGCACGGCACCGGTGCGTGGCAGTCGGATGAGGTGCTGCACCTCGACCCGCAGGTGCAGCCGATCCGGCAGCGCAGGGTCGAGCAGCACCAGACGCCGATCGGCGCCCCACTCGGGGTAGCTGTCGGTGGAGGTGTCCAGGCGGCGATCCACGGTCATGGTCCAGTTGGTACGACGGAAATTGTCGCCCGGCTGCAGTCGCAGCAAAAACTGTTCGGCCCGGCTGACGATGCGTTCCTCGTGCACGCGGGGGACCGGCCCGTGAATCTCGGTGAAGCGCATGCCCACATCGAAGCCGAGGCACCAGTCCGCGGCGAAGGTGACCGACCCGGCATCCAGCCAGAGTGCGCCGTCTCGGGCGTCGAGCAGCGCGATGTCATCCTGGATCTGGCCGCCGATGAACACCAGCGGGTCCATCCCGAGCGAAGAATCATCGCCGATCACGAACTCGAGCTCGAGCCCGAGCAGGTCGTTGCGCCAAGAACAGTTGAGCCCGTCGCGGTAAAAGGCCATCATCTCGGGATAATCGGCGGCCATGATCGGCAGGAGCGTCTCGATCACGTCCCAGACCGCGGGACGCATGTGCGCGAGGGTCTGGCAGCGCGAGGGATCGCGGGCGAGGATCTCGGCCCGTTCGGCCAGGTCGCAGCGGTAGTCACAGTCGATGTCGATGATGTTCTCACCCCAGTGGCCGGCATCGGTGTCAACCCGGCCGGGGGCTGGTTCCACGTTGGCGCTGTAGCGGTAGCTGTTCGCCGTGAACGGGAAGGGCAGGTGCCGGGCACGCTCGGCGAATGGGGCACCGGAAGCAGGATCAGGCAGCGGTGCAGTGTCGGTCAGTGGTGCAGGCGTCATAGGTCCAACTCCAGTTCGTGGTCGAGGCCGCGCGAGACGCAACACATCATGCTGGCGTTCTCAGTTTTTTCGTCGTCGCTGAGATACAGGTCGCGGTGGTCGGGTCGGCCCCGGAGCACGGGCACGATGCACTCGCCGCAGATTCCGCTGCGGCACATGTTCGGTACCACGTGGTCGGCCCGCTCCAGCGCGTCGAGCAGTGACACCCCGGCGGGTACGTCCACGTCCACGTCGCTTCGAGCCAGGTGTACTCGAAAAGGTTTACCCGGGCCGAGATCGGCGGCAGCGAACGGTTCGGAGTGCAGCCTTGAACCGGGCCAGCCGGCATCCGCTGCCGCCTGCAGCACGTTCGCGCTGAACTCGACCGGCCCGCAGACGTAGAGGTGGGTGCCCAGAGGTTGGCTGCGCAGGTGCTCGGCGAGCACGACGGCGAAGTGTTCGCGGCCCGTGCTCTCCACCAGCGCGGTACCGGCCAGGGCCCGTGCCTCGTCGAGGTGAGCGGCCGCGCCGGGGCGGTAGCGGTACAGCAGGGTCGTCGGCCGTTGCCAGTCCCGGCCGGCCTTGAGGTGCGAGATCATCGGGGTGATGCCGATTCCGGCGGCGATCAACAGGTGCCATCTGGCCGTGGCGATCGGCGCGAACGCGCTGCGCGGGCGAGACACGCTCACCGCGTCGCCGACCCTAAGGGTGTGCAGGGCCAGCGAGCCGCCGGCGCCGCCTGGCTGGCGCAACACCGAAATGGTGTACTCGCTCGGGTTGCTGCCCGATCCGGTGAGCGAATAGGAGTTGGTGCGCCCGGCACGGTGCACCACGATGTGGCTGCCCGCGACGTACGCGGGAAGAAGGCCACCGTCGGTCGCCTCGAACGCCAGCGAACGGATGCCCGGGGCCGCCACGGTCACACCGCGCACGACGAGGTCGAGCAAGGCGCCTGTCACTGCGCCTCCTCGGCGTCGACCATGAACCCCAGGTAGGCGGTACTGCGCCGGGAGAAGTGGTGGTAGATCAGCAGGGATCGGTCGCACCCGGCACAGCTCACGACGCCGCCGATCGGCTGCGCGGTCTCAGTCACCGTCTTGCAGTGGGCGCAGTGCACCCGGAGAGTACTGCGGTCGGTGGTGCAGAGCGCGATTTCCTCGTCGAGGGCGCCGCAGGCGAGTGCCTGGGAGCGGGCCTGGTAGACATCCGTTTCGGGCCCGGCCAGGAGCAGCCGAGCCCCGACGTGCGCGGTGGACAGAAGCGTGCCGATGTGGGTGAGGGCGGAACGGTCAGCGCGCGGCGCGGTGAATTCGCGCCAGAGCGCGGCCGGGGCGCTGGCGCGCGGCCAGGTGGTACTGGCCGCAGCGGGAGCGGCCGTTCCAAAGCAGTAGACGATGCACTCCCGGGCCGCGACGAGCAGGCTGATGGTGTCAGCACTGCTCGTCGCGGCCCGGGGAACGCTCTTGGTGGCCGTGGCGAGCACGGCGGTACCGGCGGTCATGATTTCTCCGACCGGCCTAGGGTGCGAACGAGCGGTGTCCGACGTAGTATCCGAGCGCATAATCGAGCGTCTCGAACTTGACCGTTGTGCCCTTGGGAAAGAACAACACGTCCTTGGCGACGGCATGGGTGACCTCGCCGGTGGCCTGGTCGGTCAGGATGAATTCGCCCTCGACGACCACCTTCATCTCGTCGTAGGTGTACTCGTAGACGAGCGGCTCCGAGGCCTTGAGTTCGAAGAAGCCGCACGAGATTGCAGCGCCCCCGGGATTGGACAGCGCGTCGCCGATGAAGGCCTCCGACCCCGGCGCGTTCATGCTCGGCAGGCCCAGGTAGGCGCCTTCGACCTTGTGGATCGAGCCGGCCTTGGTGAGCGTGCCGTTGAGGGTTGTGGTCATCGTGGTCTCCTTGTCGCTGTCGTGCGGGCAGTGAATCTGCTTACACAATGATTACTCGCAGTAAACCCGGATCGGGTTTCCGGATTGTTAAATGCACGTTTCGTCTGGCCGGTCACCCCCGTTCGGGATGGTGGCGACGATCGACGCGGCGATTTTACGTGCGCGAAACACCGACCGTGTTGATTGCCGGTAAACATGGTTGCACCACAGTAATCATCGATTGATTGGAGAAGCCGTGCCGACGCTCAATAGCGTGTACGTCCACCCACCGGCTCGCAGCCTGCCGCTCTGGCCTGCCGGCGACCTCGACACCAGCGCGCGTTCGCACCTCATCGTGCCGATTGGCGGCCGGGCCGAGACCGACCTCGCCCGACAGCGACTGCGCCAGGCGCAGCTCCTCGCGCCGAGCACGCTCCTGGCCTTTGCTGCCCTCGGCCCGGCCGAGGCCGACACCCTGAGCGCGGTGTACCGCAGCGCCCGCGTCGGGCTGCGCGTTCTCATCATCGGCGGCCAGTTCGACGTGTTTCAGGCGCTCGCCGCGGCCCGCGGCGCGGGACTGTTGCCGCCGGAACTGCGCTGCATCCTCACCCACACCAGAGACCTCCCGATGTTCTGCGCACACTGCCGGGCCACCAGCCGGGTCGCAGCCGCACCCGGTTCCCTCGTCACCTGCCCCGGCTGCGCGCGCACCCTCGAAATCCACGAACACACCTCGTCGCGGCGCGGCAGCTTCCTCGCCTCGCAGGCCGCTGTCCCGAACACCCTGGCGCAGGCAGCATGACGGTGGTCAGCCCGGCGCCGACGCGCGCGGTGGATCCGCGCAAACCGGGCCACCAGCATCCGTCCTTCGATACCGGCGTGCGATCGCTCGTGGTGACCGCGGTGCGCGAGCTCACCGACGCGATCGTGCAGATCGTTCTCGAAGACCCCGCCGGGGGCATGCTCGCCGCGTATGAGCCCGGCAGCCACCTGATCGTGCAGGCCGGTCCGGTGCGCAACACCTATTCCCTGATCGATGACGGCGTCAACCCGCACCGCTACGCGATTTCCGTGCTGCGGCGCAGCGCCCCTGTTCCAGCGGGCGGGTCAGCCGAATCGAGCGGTTCGGCCTGGCTGCACGACTACGTGCAGGTCGGCCGACGGGTTGAGATCGAGGGCCCGCGATCGCTCTTCGCACCCGTCACCACCGAGCGCAAGGCCCTGCTGATCGCGGGGGGAATCGGGGTCACTCCCATTCTTTCGCACGCCCGGGCTGCCGCACGCTGGGGCCGCCCCGCCGAGGTGATCTACAGTTACCGCGCCGGGTGCGGCGCCCACCGGGATGACCTGCGCGCCCTCGCCGCGAGCGGGGCGATCACCCTGCACGAAGTGCACACCAGAACGGATGCCGCCGCCCTGCTCTCCGAGCGCCTCGCCGCCCAGCCGATGGGTACCCACGCCTACGCCTGCGGCCCACCCGCCTTCGTCGACCGCTATCTCGAGCTCGGCGAGGCCGCCGGATGGCCGGCCGATCGCCTGCACTCTGAACGCTTCGAAGTGCCGCCGCAGGATGCCGGCCTGCCGTTCGCGGCCATCATCGCCTCGACCGGCGCGCGCCTGGCGGTGCCGGCCGGCGTCAGCCTGCTGCAGACGCTGCTCGACAACGGCCACGATGTGGCCAACCTCTGCCGCCAGGGGGTGTGCGGCGAATGCCGCATCCCGGTGCGATCCGGACAGATCGAACACCGAGATTACGTACTCTCCGAGCGGGAGAAAGCCGACAACACCACCATGCTCTGCTGCGTTTCACGCGGCGCTGAAATCGAGGTAGACCTGTGACGAACACCAGTACGGCCGAGATCACCCACACGACCAACCTGCCCTGGCCGTTTCCCGACGACCTCACGGCCTTTCGATACTCGGTCAACGTGGAGCCGGCCCGGGTGCTGCGCGCAACCGCCGGAGGCTCCTGGGGCGCCCACATCGTCGATCTCACCAACCCCGACTACCCGCAGGTGATGGCGGAGCGCCGCCGCATCCTCGACGCTGATCCCGGGCGCACCCAGATTCTGGACGGCATGATGCCGGCCTGCTGGGACATCCTGGTCTACTACCTGCGAGACCTGGCCCTCTCCTATCCGCTCAGCTGTCACCTCGCCGAGAACGGTGACCGGTTCCACTGGCGCAACAACCTGCTCGGCACCGACCAGACCTTCGTGCTGGGCGACCTCAGCACCCTGCCGTATGACCCGCTGAGCTTTCTCGGCCGGGAGATTCCCGACGATCTGCTCCTGGTGAAGGAGCGCGACGGACAACTCTTCTTCGACGCCGGGCTCGTGACCTTCGCCGCGGCCTGGTCGGTCAGCTTCGACGTCGGCATGAATTTTCGGGAGATCCACGGTCCGGTTCCCCGTTTCACCGGCGAGGGACTCACGAGCCGCGCCGAGTTGTTTCTCATGCACCTGCCCACCGATTCGGTCTACCGGCGGGTCAACTGGACCCTGTCGGCCTCCGGATCGCGCAAACTCGACGTCAGTCTCGAAGAACTCCCGGAATGGGGCGGCGACATGCCCCGACTGGTGAGCGACCGTGACTTCGGCAACGTGCAGCTGCGCATCGAACTGGAGCATTTCATGCGCCTCCCGATGTCGGGGGCGATCACCTTCTGCATCCGCACCTTCATGGCGTCATTCGCCGAGATCAAGGCCATTCCCGCCTGGCGAGACCAGCTCGCCCAGGTGCTCACCGAACTTCCCGACGACCTCGCCACCTACAAGGGGTTCATCGGTCACCGCACCGAGGCCGTCGCCTGGCTGCTTGCCTAACCGCGCCACCCGCAGCATCCACTCCCCAGAGCACCAGCCACACACCACCAGCAACAGGAGAACCCCTATGCCCGCCGCAGACCTCGCCTGGCTTCTCGCCGCCTTCGCCCTCGTCTCGCTCATGTTTCCCGGTCTCGCCATGTTTTACGGAGGCATGCTCGGCAGCAAGAACGTGCTCAACATGATCATGATGGTCATGAGCTCCCTCGCCGTCACGAGCGTGCTCTACGTGCTCTACGGCTACAGCATGGTCTCCGGAAACTCCCTCGGCGGCCTCGGCATCATCGGGGATCCGCTGGAATTCTTCGGGCTGCAGAGTTTCGTAGCGGATGCCGGCAGCAATGGTGCCGAGGGCCTGTATTGGGCGGCATTCTTCATACTGTTCGCCGCAATCACCATCGCCATCGTGGCCAGCGGCGCGGCCGGACGCATGAAATTCGGCGCCTGGATTTTGTTCTCCGGACTCTGGCTCACCCTGGTCTATTTTCCCCTCGCCCACCAGGTCTTCACCTTCACCGACGAGGAGAGCGGCTATGTCGGCGGCTGGCTGCGCAACGTCATCGAACTGCACGACTTCGCCGGCGGCACCGCCGTGCACATGAACGCCGGCGTCGCCGCGCTCGCGCTCGCGCTCGTGCTCGGCAAGAGCAAGGGCGGCCACCGCCCGCACAACCTGCCGCTCGTCGTACTCGGCGCCGGTATTCTCTGGTTCGGTTGGTACGGCTTCAACGGCGGATCCGCCGCCGGCGCGAACTTTCTCGCCCAGTACGTCGTGCTCACCTCGCTGCTGGCCGGTTCGGCCGGCATGATCGGGTTCGCGCTCGTCGAGAAGATTCGCACCGGACGTGCGACCACCCTCGGCATGGCCTCCGGCGCCATCGCGGGACTCGTGGGCATCACCCCGTCAGCCGACGCCGTCAACCCGGTCGGGGCGCTGCTCGTGGGCCTGTTCAGCGGTGCCGTCGTTTGCCTGACCCTAAAATGGAAGACCAAACTGGGTATCGACGACACCCTCGACGCGTTCGCGGTGCACGGCGTCGGCGGAGTGGTCGGTGTGATCTGTGTCGTGCTGTTCGCCGCGAGCGACGCACCGGCCGGCATTACCGGCATCCTCTTCGGGGGCAGCTGGGATATCGTCTGGCGTGAGCTGGTGGCCATCACGGTGACCTGCGTCTATTCCTTCACCATGACCTACGCCATCGCCTGGACCCTGAACAAGACCATCGGGCTGCGCGTGTCCGAAGAAGAAGAATATGTGGGCCTCGACGTGAGCTACCACGCCGAGACAGCCTATGATTCCGGCCGCGTCTAACACCCCCTCCGCACCCGCCACCAAAGGACTCACCATGAAACTCATCACCGCGATCATTCAGCCGCACCGCCTGGACGCCGTGCACGATGCCCTCATCGGCGTACACGTGAACGGCCTTACCGTCACCGAGGTGAGCGGGTACGGCTCGCAAAAGGGCCACTCCGAGATCTACCGCGGCGCCGAGTACACCGTCTCCTTTCGGCCCAAGGTGCGCATCGACGTGATCGTCACCGACGAAGACCTCGACTCCACGATTCAGACCATCGTCGACGCGGCCTGCACCGGCAAGATCGGCGACGGTAAGGTCTGGGCCACCGACGTGTCCGACGTCGTGCGGGTGCGCACGGGGGAGCGCGGTCCCGCCGCCGTGTAGGGCAGGGGGCAGCGCGGAACGCCGGAGTATCCTGTGCGGCATGATCGATTCGCTTTCCACCACGACCGTGCGCGGCATGATCGACTTCGCACCCGGCCAGCGGCCACCGACACCGTTCACGGTCACGGTCCTGGTCGAAGACGTGTCGAAAGCGGATGCCCCGAGCACCATCGTTGGCCGGTCCCGTTTTGAGATTCCCGCGTCGGCACCCGTCGACTCGGCGTGTGCCGCGCGGCCCGACACCGGAGTGCCCTTCCACGTGGCCGTACCGACCAGCCTGATCGCTGCGCCGCGTCGATTGAATGTACGCGTGCATGTGCGATCGGGCGTCACGGCACACACCGCCGACACCGAGAACGTGCGCCGCGAGCCAGATTCGCGCGAGCCGATGGCGCACCCCGAGGCCCGAGAGCCTTCCCGAGCCACGCATGAGTTGGAGTTTGAACGGCCCGACATCACCGAGGGGGACTTCGTCTCGACTCAGTCCCACTCGGTGCTGCCAGGCCAGGGCCGTGCTTCAGTTCGTATCCCGGTGCTGCGAGTCTGAGCTGGCAGTGGCTGCGCGTACCTCGGCCTCGTCAAACGAGGTGATCACGCCGCCGAGGCTTTCGTAGCCCGTGAGCGACGGACCCCAGGCGGCGCCGTTGAACCACTTGTGGAACAGCGCACTGTTGGTTCCGGTCAGGAACACATCGAGCCGGCCGGACGACCACGACACCACGCGCGGCTGCGAGGTAGCGATGCCGCCCATGTTCTCGTACCCGAGCACCGACGGGCCCCAGGCATTGCCGTCGAACCACTTGTGGTACAGCGCACTGTCAGTGCCGATCACAAACAGGTCCAGCCGGTTCGGCCCCCAGGAGACGGCCTCGGGTTCGCCGACGACGATGCCGCCGAGCCGTTCGAAGTCGTTCACCGACGGGCCCCAGGCGCTGCCGTTCCACCACTTGTGGTACAGCGCGCCATCCGTGCCCGTGACGAAGACATCCAGCCGGTTCGGGCCCCAGGAGACCACGCGCGGCGACGAGGTGCAGACCCCGCCGAGCCGCTCATAGCCCGTGAGGGACGGGCCCCAGACGCTGCCGTTCCACCACTTGTGGTACAGCGCCCGGTCCGTGCCGATGACGAAGACGTCGAGCCGGTTCGCGCCCCAGGAGACGATTTCTGGCTGGCCGACGACGATGCCGCCCATGTTCTCGTAGCCGGTGACCGAGGGACCCCAGGCTCCGTTGAACCACTTGTGATGCAGCCCGTGGTCGCTGCCGACGACGAAGACGTCGAGCCGGTTCGGCCCCCACGCCACCACGCGGGGGTCACCGAGAATGATGCCGCCCATGTTCTCATAGCCGGTCACCGATGGCCCCCAGGCGCTTCCGTTCCACCACTTGTGGTACAGCGCGCTGTCGGTTCCGGTGACGAACAGGTCCAGCCGATTCGGACCCCACGCCACGGCCTGCGGAGCGCACTCGGCGATTCCGCCCATGTTCTCGTACCCGGTGACCGACGGTCCCCAGGCTCCGCTGAACCATTTGTGGAACACGGCGCGGTTGGTGCCGAGAACGAAGGCGTCGAGCCGGTTCGGGCCCCACGACACAACGGGGCTGGAGCTTGCTCTGGCCGTCTGCGGATACATGAATTTGACCGCGGCGATGTCACCGGCCGACAGCGCGGTGCGCTGGCCGATCTGGGCACCGGCCTGCACCGGAGTGATCGTCTCGAGCCCGTTCTTCGAAAACGCGGTGCGGGGGTAGTGCATGATCGAGCCGTAGTCATAGCCGCCGACGTCATCGCCGTCCACGATGTGCTGGTCGAACTGACTCTCCATACCGGTTTCGATGTTGGCCACGTTAATGGTCACGAAGGTATTGCGGTCCTCGCGGCTCTGCTCATGCCAGAGACCGACGGCGTGGCCGATCTCATGGATGGCGTTGCCGGTGCTGCAACCGGTACCCAGACTGATGGTCTGCATGCCGTTCCCCTGCATGCCCAGCATCGACCAGCATCCGCCGGCATCGCTGAACTCGACAAAGTTGGGAAACTGCGCCGCATTGGCCGGGGTGCGTTCCGGAAAGCGGATGGGCGTGCGCGCCTCCCAGTGTGTGATCGCGTCCCGCACGCGCTGCTGGTTGGGCAGGGCGGAATCGATCTGAAATGGAACCTGGGCGTTCGGCCATCGAAAGCGAGCGCCGGTGATGATGACGCCCCGTGCTCGGGCATCGTCCCGGTTTGCTGCGTCTTTGGTCTGCTCCAACTCGGCAACGGTGCCCAGCACGATGTCGCCTTCGAACACGGCCAGGTTGTTGACCTTGTAGTAGACCACCTCGGTGGGCCCGAAGGTGACGCCGGCGATGATGCCGGAGGCCGCCTCGCCCGCCTGAAACTCACCCTCGCTGACGAATTTCTGGTCGCCTCCGGGGCCAAAACTGTTATCTGCCATGGAACTGCTCCTTGTATGTTCTGTTCCCCTGGCACTGGCCGATTGGGCGGTGCCGCAACTGGGCGGCACCAGGACTGGCACTTCGCCCACTGGCGGTCAGGCTACGCCGACGGGCGTTATCGGAGCGTTATTCGTGGTCGGGTTCTATGGAGCAATACCAGTGCCGATCGCTCTGGGTATCATGGCTGAAATCGTCCACCCCTGGGGTGGTCGCCCAGGCCCCGAAGGAGTAGCCAATGACGAGTATCAGCCCCTTTCTCTGGTTCAACGGCCAGGCCGAGCAGGCCGCCGAGTTCTACGTCTCGATCTTTCCCAATTCGCGCATGCTCAATGTGGCGCGCTACCCCGAGGGCGGGCCGGCGCCGGCCGGCAGCGCCATGTCGGTGTCATTCGTGCTCGACGGGCTGGAGATTCAAGGGCTCAACGCCGGACCGCAGTTTCCGTTCACCGAGGCCATCTCGTTCTTCGTGCAGGTCAACACGCAGAAGGAGGTCGACCAATTGTGGGACCAGCTCACCAGCAACGGCGGGCAGCCGGGGCAATGCGGCTGGTTGAAAGACCAATTCGGTTTGTCGTGGCAGGTGGTGCCCACCACGCTCGGCCAGCTGCTCAACGACCCCGATCCGGCGCGGGCCGGTCGGGTAATGGCAACGATGATGGGCCAGACCAAGATCATCATCGCCGATCTGCGAGCCTCGGCCGCCGCCGAATAGATCCGTCAGATCAGCTCAGCCCAACTCACCGCGGCCGACCAGCCGTTCGATTGCGGCGAGCGGGATCGGCAGCCAATTCGGGCGATTGCGTATCTCGTAGACCGCTTCGTAGAGCGCTTTGTCGAGCTCGAAGGCGTCGAGGAGGTCGCTCTGCTCGGCCAGGTCGATCCCGGATTGTTCGGCATATCCGTTGAGGAAGGCACCGCGGCAGGCCCTTGCCCACTGAAAAATCGTGAGCGCGGTCGTGAAGGTTTTGCCAATCTTCTCGGCACCGGCACCGGCGGACTGCACTGTCGCGGCGCTTGTTGCCGTCATCGCCCCCGCCACATAGGAGAAGGACCGCAGCATGCCGGCGACATCCCGCAGGGTAAGGTCGGGTCGGGTGCGCTCCCGCAGGGTGCGCAACGGTTCCCCCTCGAAGTCGAGCAGCACCCAGCCGCGGCCCCGCACGTCGAGAACCTGGCCGAGGTGGAAGTCACCGTGAATGCGCTGAAGCCTCGGCCAGGCCGCGGTCTCCGCCCGGGCGAAAACCGCCTCGATAACATCGCGATGCCCGGCCAGAGCGGGTACTTCCTGCAGAGCCTGACTAGAGCGCAGCCGCATCTGCGCCATCTCCTCGGCGATCACCGCGGGAGTCGCCTCGAGGGTGGGCAGTGTGCCGGCCAGATCGTGGTGAACTTCCGCGGTGGCTTGCCCCAGTCGAAAAGCGGGGCCGGTGAAGTCGCTCCCGGAGGCCGCAGCGACCAGGGCAGTCCGCCAGGCATCCGGTGCGTCCGGCAGAAACTCTTGGGCGAAGGCCAGATGGCCGACAGCACGGTTGCCGGGTTCGGCGGGGTCGTCCCACTGGCCGGCTATGGCACCGAATGGCAGCGGTATCCGACGCGATGCGGCGCGGGCGAGCGCGGCCTGCACCGTCACATCGGGATTCTCCCCGGCATGGATGATGCGAAAAATCTTGCAGATGATCGGCGGCGTCGGTGCCCCGGCCGCATCGGCACGCTGCACGATGATGGACGTATTGGATTGTTCGCCGCTGAGCACGCGACTCGAGACGACGAGCGCCGCCGACGGGATTTGTGTCCCCGGTCTCAGATCCTCGCCACGCGCGCTGGCGGACCAGCGGTCGGTCTGCCGTGGGCGGGTCGACGTGGACACGCCCTGCCCTTCCATAAAGGTGAGCACCGCAGCCGCGAAGGCCGGATCGTAGGGGGCGTCGTAGATGAAACGCGCGTGGTCGGAGCCGGGCCTCCGCACCGTGATCAGGGCATCGGCAGCACCGGGCAGCTCCGAGGCGCGTTCCGTGGTCGGCAGTTGGTACAGCGTCAGGCCGAGACTGGCGGTGTCCAGCACGAGGTCGACGCGAATGGTCACGCCGGCTTCGGACGAGGCCAGGGAGAAGTAGCCGATGCTGCGCAGGGCGGGTACGTGTCCCTTGTTGCCGAACCACCGCTGGGTTGACAACCAGGCGTTGACGTAGTCGGGCAGAGGGATACCGCGGTGTGCGGGGGCGAGGTCGGGATTGGCGGGGCGGCGTGCATTATGGGCGCGGTCTCCATCGATCATGCCGCCAGCGTAGCCTCCCCACCCGTGCGCCGTGCGATAGCGCGGGTCTCCCTCGGTTGGATGGAGAAAAGCTGAACTGAGGGCCAGACGGTAAAGCGGCACCTGATCGTCGAGCCCCCAAGTAGGATTACGCCAATCAAGCGATAGTGCGAAAGGCCAGCGATAGAATTGTAAACAATTGACAGATGGCTGGAATCGGGTCACACTGTCGATGGAATTTTCACCCGCGTGTTTAGGTACTGACTCGAGAAAGAACTGTGAAAGGTATGCCCCAGGGATATTCATTGGAACCCGTCGTCCAAGAATCCACCCCGTCGATCATCGCCCGCAAGCTGCGCTACGCGATCGCCCACGGCGAGGTTGCCCCCGGATCGCAATTGGGCGAGGCCGAGCTGGCCCGGGAACTCGGAGTCAGCCGGGGCCCGCTGCGCGAAGCCATGCAGCGGCTGACCCAGGAGGGCCTGCTGGTCAGCATTCGCAACCGTGGCTTGTTTGTGATCGAGATGACGGACGCCGAGATTCGCGATATGTACGTGTTGCGCACCGCCATTGAATCGGCCGCCTGCAAACTGCTCGTACGCGCCGACCACGTCGCCGCCGGTAACGATCTGCTGGCCAAGGTTGCGAAGATGGAAAACGCGTCAAACGCCGGCGATCGCGCCGCCATGAGCGACGCCGACCTGGCCTTTCACGAAGACCTCGTGGCGCTGAGCGGCAGTCGCAGCCTGGCGCGCATCCATAGCACCCTCATGACAGAGACCCGCATGTGCCTGACCGTGCTGCAGGCGTCGTACCGGGGCACCGAGGAATGGATCGCCGAGCACCGCGGTATCGCCGAGGCCATTCTCGACGGTAACGGGCCCCTCGCCGAGCTCCGGTTGGGCGAACACGAAGACGACGCCCTGGCGCGATTGACGAACTCGCCGAGCGAACCGGCATCCGTTTCGATCGCCTGAGAGCTCCCATACGCCTGTACTCGCCAAACAGCGGATGCCCACGCGTCGCGACCCGAGAACGCGTCGCGGCCCGTTCACCCCGGGGTGCGCGGCGGGGAAATCAGACCGTCGCGAGCGCCGGGCGAGCCACTCGGGGAAGGCGCACGGGTTCGACACGAATGCTGGTGCGCTCGCAACCGGTGCACTTGAGAACGTAGAGGGGAAGAGTGATGCGCAGGGCCTGCGCGGGGTTCGGATTCAAGTCGGCTTGTGATTTGCAGAAGGGGCAGGTAATTCGCATCGAGGGGGGTCCCTTGGCTTGAGTCTGCGCAAGCGATAACTCACGTCAGGATGACCCTAAGGGGCAAGCACACAACACCGCACCCCCTTGAACTTCTCGCCAGTTTGTGTATACAGAGCAGTGCGTCTGTCCCCATAACGACGGACGAGCGGGCGAGACGCTAAACGGATGCCGCCAGCAGACTCACCACGACGGTGTCGCCCTTGGTCGACTGCTGGCCGACCTCGGTGAACCCGAGCCGGTCGTGAAAGGCGAGTGAGCCCGGGTTTCGCGGCTGCAGGTTGACCTCGCAGAGCACCTCGGCGAGCTTCATGCGGCGGGCAGCGCCGAAGATGGCGTCGTACAGGAGCTGGCCGAGGCCCTGCCCGCGATACCCGTCGGCCACAACGATGCGGTCGACGTAGAGAAAATCCTTCGACCGGGCCGAGAACCAGCGGTAATTCTCGCTCGCATAGTCGGCTCCGGCCACGAACAGAACGGCAAAGCCGAGTGCGACGTCGGCCGCGTCGTCGTCGACGACGGCAACCGCGAGCTGGCTGTGGTCGACGAGTACCGCCAGCGCGGGGGCATCCAGTTCGTTGACCGCGGGAACCGCAGCATTATTGAGGGCGAGCAGGAGCGGCAGATCGGCCGCAACGAGGGAACGAATGGAATAGGTCACTCCCCAACGATAGGCCGCACGTTACCCTGCTGGCGCTGCCCGGTGTACGGTCGTCGCAATCACGAGGTCTTCCCACGACATGCCGGTGCTCTTGAAGACGCGCGGACGGGCCGTCTCAGCGGCGACCGTGCCCCTGGCCAGGTCGCGCAGCGGCACGAGGTTGCCCGGTTCGATCGCTCCCTCGGCGAGCGCCAAGATCACGTCGCCGGCCTCACGCCGGGCCGTTGCAGCGTCTTCGACCACGAGCTGGGAGCGGGCGGGGAGCGCCGAGTCGAGCTCTCGGGCATCCGCTTCATGCGAACCGACCGTGACCACGCAGCAGTCGGCGGGTACCAGGGTTCCGTCGAACAGTGGAGTGCGGGCGGTGGTGGCGCACACGATGAGTTGCAGGTGTCATCCTTCGCAGACTATCGGCCCGGCGACGACCGCCCGCGGGTCCTGACAGAATGGACTGTCGTCGCACTGGGCGACTCGTTCGAGGAGACAACGGCGTATGACTCACCAGGTGAGCACGAACACGACCAACACGAGCAAGACCAACACGAGCACGCTGAATTATCGTGCAGCACGCGACCAGCTGCTGGCCCTGCGCGACGATCACGCCCGCGCCGCGCAGGAGTTTCTCTGGCCCGACGTGGGGGAGCACTTCAACTGGGCCACCGACTGGTTCGACGTGCTTGCGCGCGGCAACGACAAAATCGCCTTGTGGATCGTCGAAGAAGACGGCAGTGAGCAGAAGTTCACGTTCGACGAGATGGCCCACCGCTCTGACCGGGTCGCCACCTGGCTCAGCCGGCAGGGCGTCGGGCGCGGCGACCACGTCATGCTCATGCTCGGCAACCAGCGAGAGATCTGGGAGGCGATGCTCGCAATCATGAAGGTCGGCGCTGTCATTATGCCCACGAGCGCAGTGCTCGCCTCGCACGACCTGACTGACCGGGTGCGTCGCGGTGGCGTGAGGCACGTGATCGCCAACTCGGCCGACGCGGCCAAATTCGACGACGTTCCCGGCGACTACACCCGCATCGGCGTCGGCGAGCCGCGCCCCGGCTGGGCAAACTTCGCCGACGCCTACCGAGTGACACCGGAGCCGATCACGACGGTCGTCGCATCTGCTGACCCGTCGCTGATCTACTTCACCTCCGGCACAACGAGCAAGCCGAAGATGGTGCTGCACTCGCAGACCTCCTACCCGGTCGGCCATTTGTCGACCATGTACTGGCTGGGCCTGCGCCCCGGCGACGTGCACCTGGCCATCAGCTCGCCCGGCTGGGGCAAGCACGCCTGGAGCTGCTTCTTCGCTCCGTGGATCGCCGAGGCCACCGTCTTTGTCTACAACTATTCCAAGTTCGATCCCAACGCCCTCATCGCGCAACTGCACCGCGCCAAGGTCAACACGTTCTGCGCACCGCCCACGGTCTGGCGCATGCTCATCCAAGCGGATGTCGGCGCCCGCCCCGACAGCCTGCGCGAGTTGCTCTCCGCCGGCGAACCACTCAACCCCGAGGTCATCCGCCAGATCGACAACGGTTGGAAACTGACCATCCGCGACGGATTCGGCCAGACCGAAACCACGGCGATCGTCGGAAACGGCCCCGGATCGCGGTTGAAGGCCGGCTCGATGGGCCTGCCCCTGCCCGGCGTCTCGATCCAGCTGCTCGACCCCATCACGGAGTTACCCGCCGACGAGGGCGAGATCTGCCTCGACCTGTCCCAGAGCCCGGTCAACCTCATGAGCGGCTACCACGGCGAACCCGACCTGACCGCTCACGCCATTCGCGGCGGCTTCTTTCACACCGGCGATGTCGCCACGGTGGATGCCGACGGCTACCTCACCTTCATCGGTCGCACCGACGACGTGTTCAAGTCGAGCGACTACAAGGTGTCACCGTTCGAAGTGGAGAGCGTGTTGCTCGAACACCCCGCGGTCGCCGAGGCCGCTGTCGTTCCCGCGCCCGACGTCACCCGGCTGAACATTCCCAAGGCCTACATCCACCTCGCCCCGGGCTGGGAGCCGACCGCTGAGACCGCTGAGGCCGTGTTGCGGCACGCGCGCACCGGGCTGCCCGCCTACATGCGGGTGCGGCGGGTGGAGTTCTTCGACCTGCCCAAGACCATCTCGGGCAAGATTCGCCGGGTCGAGCTGCGCGAGCGCGAAGACGATGCGGCCGCCGCCGGAACACGGCTGCCTGACGAGTGGCGCGACGACCAGTTTCCGGGGCTGAAGCGCTAGCGGCATCCGCTTGCCGTAGCGCGCAAAGAGGGGACTTACGGCCCGAGACAGCAGCCGGCCCGGTCGTTAGCGTGGGAGAATGACCCTCTTCGACTCCCCGCGTGCCACGACCACCGACGACACAGGCTGGGCCGGCTTCACCGCCGGGCCGTGGCAGCACGGCGTTGACGTGCGCGATTTCATCCAACGCAACTACACGCCGTACACCGGTGACGCGAGCTTTCTGACCGGGGCGACCGAGCGCACCCTCGGCCTCTGGGCCCGCCTGTCGGCCATGTTCCCCCGGGAACGGGCACTCGGCGTCTACGACGTCGACCCGACCACCCCGGCATCGATCACCGCGCACGCGCCCGGCTACATCGACCGTGCCAATGAGATCATCGTGGGTCTGCAAACGGATGCTCCGCTCAAGCGCGCCATCATGCCCTTCGGCGGCTGGCGCATGGTCGCGACCAGCCTGGAAACCTACGGCTACCCCGTGTCGCCGGAGCTCGAAACCATCTTCACGAAGTATCGCAAGACCCACAACGACGGTGTCTTCGACGTGTATCCGCCGGCCGTTAAGCGGGCCAGGCACAGCCACCTCATCACCGGGCTGCCGGATGCCTACGGTCGCGGCCGCATCATCGGCGACTACCGCCGCGTCGCGCTCTACGGCGTGACCGCGCTGATCGCGGCCAAAAAGCTCGAACGTGCCCGGCTCGATGAGTCATTCAGCTTTGACGACGTCATTCGTTCCCGCGAAGAGAATGCCGAACAAGTTCGCGCGCTCATGGAACTCGTGCAGATGGCGGCGTCCTACGGTTTCGACATCACGCGGCCGGCGAGAACCGCGACCGAAGCGGTGCAGTGGCTGTACTTCGCCTACCTCGGCGCGGTCAAGGAGCAAAACGGTGCCGCCATGTCGTTCGGCCGCACCAGCGCGTTTCTCGACGCCTACCTGGAGCGTGATCTGGCGGCGGGAATCCTCACCGAAAGCCAGGCCCAGGAACTCATCGACGATCTCGTGATCAAACTGCGCATCGTACGGTTTCTGCGCACCCCCGAGTACGACCAGCTGTTCTCGGGCGACCCCACCTGGGTCACCGAATCGCTCGGCGGCATCGGCCTGGACGGACGCACCCTCGTCGTCAAAACCGCATTCCGGTATCTGCAGACCCTGTATAACCTGGGTCCGGCGCCGGAGCCGAACCTCACGGTGCTCTGGAGCGACCAACTGCCAGAGGGTTTCAAGCGTTTTTGCGCGCAGGTCTCCATCGACACCTCGGCCATCCAGTACGAGTCCGACGACCTCATCCGTGAGGCCTGGGGCGACGATGCCGCCATCGCCTGCTGCGTCTCACCGATGGGTGTCGGCAAGCAGATGCAGTTCTTCGGAGCCAGGGTCAACGTCGTCAAGGCGCTGCTCTACGCCATCAATGGCGGCCGCGACGAACTGACCGGCGAGCAGATCGCGCCGGTCACCGCCCCGCTTGTGGGCGACGTGCTCGACTATGACACCGTGTGGACGGCTTACCTCGCGAGCCTTGAATGGCTCGCCGAAACCTACGTCGACGCGCTCAACTGCATCCACTACATGCACGACAAGTACGCCTATGAACGCCTCGAAATGGCGCTGCACGACGGCACCATCCTGCGCACGATGGCCTGCGGCATTGCCGGCCTCAGCGTCGCCGCCGACTCCCTCGCCGCCATCAAGTACTCCACCGTGCGGCCGGTGCGCGACGATACCGGCCTCGTCGTCGACTACGTGATCGACGGCGACTACCCGGCGTTCGGCAACGACGACGACCGGGTCGATGCGATCGCGGTCACCATTGTCGAAACCTTCATGGCCATGATCCGCAAGCACCCGACCTACCGGAACGCCGTGCACACCCAGTCGGTGCTCACGATCACCTCCAATGTGGTCTACGGCAAGAAGACCGGCAACACCCCCGACGGACGTCGGGCCGGCGCGCCCTTCGCACCCGGCGCCAACCCGATGAACGGCCGTGACACGCACGGCATGCTGGCCTCGGCGCTCAGCGTGGCGAAACTGCCTTACTCCGAAGCGCAAGACGGTATCTCGCTGACCAACACCGTGGTGCCGGCCGGGCTCGGCCACACCCCCGACGAGCAGGTGACCAACCTGGTCGGCCTGATCGACGCCTACACGCTCTCGAGCGGCTACCACCTCAACATCAACGTGCTCAATCGGGAAACCCTCGAAGACGCGATGGAGCACCCGGAGAACTACCCGCAGCTCACCATCCGGGTGTCGGGCTACGCCGTGAATTTTGTGCGCCTCACCCGGGAGCAGCAGCTCGACGTGATCAGCCGCACCTTCCACACGAGCGTCTGACACCGTGGTCGCGGTACAGCTGGGCCGACCTGAATTTCACCACGAGCAGGTTGAGGGACATCGCACGGGCACGGTGGCGAGCGTGCACTCGTGGGAACTGGTGACAGCGGTCGACGGTCCTGGCACCCGGCTGACCTATTTTCTGTCCGGCTGCCTGCTGCGCTGCCAGTACTGTCACAACCCCGACACCTGGAAGATGCGGGACGGTGCGCTCACGCCGATTGACGAGGTGCTGACGCGCATCCGCCGGTATCGGGGTGTGTTCACGGCGACCGGCGGCGGCGTCACGCTCTCCGGCGGGGAGCCGCTCATGCAACCCGCATTCGTGGCCCGCGTGTTCGCCGAGTGCCGTGCGCTGGGCGTGCACACGACGCTCGACACCTCGGGGTATCTCGGCGCGAATGCGTCGGACGAGCTGCTAGAAAATACCGATTTGGTGCTGCTCGACGTGAAGTCGGGCCTGCCCGACACCTACCGAGCGGTGACCGGTCGCGAACTGGCACCGACGATCGCGTTCGGCGACCGGCTCTGCGCCCGCGGCACCAACGTGTGGGCACGGTTCGTGCTGGTTCCGGGGCTCACCGACGCCGTCGACAACGTCGACGCGGTCGCCGAGATTGTAGCTCGCTGGCCCAACGTCACCCGGGTCGAGGTGCTTCCGTTTCACCAGATGGGCGAGGATAAATGGAACCGCCTGGCCATTTCGTATCCGCTACACGGAGTGCAACCGCCGGATGCCGCACTGCTCGAGCGGGTGCGGGCCCAGTTTCGTGTGCGCGGCCTGACGACCTTCTAGTCAGCACGAGTGTGCGGCTCGCCCGGTGCGTTACGCCGGTAGAAATGCGACACGCCGGGCTTTCCGTGCTCGGATCACGGCGTGTCGCAAAATTTACCGGCGTTACGTACTTGGACGACAGGAAAACGATCTGACTTGCTAGTAGCGGGCGAGCAACTCCGTCTTCTTGGCGAGGAATTCGGCATCCGTCACCACGCCGGCATCGCGCAGCTGGCCCAGCTGAGTGAGGTGCAGAGCTATGCCGGTGGATGCGGCGGGTGCGAGTTCGCGACGGATGGGCCCGGCGGCGAGCGCTGCGACCGGCTGCGGGGCGATGGCCGGTGCCGGCACGGTCGCCGGCGGTGCCGCGTGACCGGACTGCGACATGCGGTCGATCCACGCCAGGGCGATCGCCGAGAGAATGAACACCATGTGGATGATGACCTGCCACAGTACGCCGTCCCAGGTGTAGACATTGCCGGTGATGGTCTCGGTCGGGTCCGAGCTGACCGGCGTGCCGCGCGCGGCCAGGTCGCCGACCTCGATAAAGGTCTTCAGCAGGTGGATCGATGAGATTCCGACGATGGCCATGGCCAGCTTGACCTTGAGCACGTTGGCATTGACGTGCGAGAGCCATTCCGGCTGGTCGGGGTGGCCCTCCAAACGGATGCGGGACACAAACGTTTCGTAGCCGCCGATGATGACCATGATCAGCAGGTTCGCGATCATCACGACGTCGATCAGGCCAAGCACCGAGAGCATGATCGCGGCTTCTTCAACGTGGATGCCACCGTCGTCGCCGGGCACGGTCAGAGAGGTCCAGACGTCGCCACCGAGGTTGATGAGCTCGACCATGAATACGATCACATAGATGATCTGCGCGATGATTAGGCCAATATAGAGGGGCGCCTGCAGCCAGCGGCTGAAGAAAATCATCAGGCCGACGCTGCGTACCCAGCGGGACTGGGGGCGGAACGGGCGGGGGAAGGCTGTTTCAGTCACCGGTCGATCATAAGTGAGGGTCGGGTGGGAACCTCCTGTACGCCTGGCGCTCTAGTTTTTCAGCGACCGCACCAGCAGGCGGGAATCACTCGTGGCGGTCTCCAGCCCGAGCAACTGCGCAAAACGGGCAGACGGCGCAATGCCGAGCTCACGGCGCAGGTGGGTGCGATAGCTGCGGTAGACCAGCACCGCCGACGCATAGTTGTCTTCGGCGAGGTGGCAGCGCACCAGAAGATGCTGCGCGCTCTCCCGCAGCGGATCGACGACCGCGGCGGCACGCGCCGCGCTCAGGGCTCGACCGAAGCTGCCGGCCGCGAGGTAGGAGCGAGCCACGGTCTCCAGGGCGTCCAAGCGTTGATTCAGCAGGTGATCCTGCTGATTGATCACCCATTCCTCGTACCAGCCCGGCAGCAGGTTCGCTTCCTGCAGCAGATCGATGGAATCCGGTGATACCGATCGTGTGGCGTTCAGGGTGATCTCGGTGATCAACGCGCGCACCTCGCGCAGATCGACGCGCACCACAGTGTCCATCTGCAGGGGATCGGTGGCGCTGAGCAACCCGGGCAGCTCATGGGAGATGCGAAAGACGCTCGCCCGCAAGTTGCCCGCAGATTGATGCTCCGGGCTGTCCGGCCAGAGCAGGGCGGCGAGCACGTGCCGCGGCTGGGCGTGCAGCAGGGCGAGGGCGGCGAGCAGCCGCTGCTGGCGGGCACCGACCTCAACCGGCACGCCGTTGAAGCGCAACTGCCAGTAGCCCAGCACGCGAAGATCCCAACCCGGTGTCGCCGAAAATCCCATGGTGCTCGATCCGCGAAGAATACACAGCTGCCCCGCACCGAAGAGGCGGGTGCTACCGCCCAGAATGGCCAGCCCGGGCGGGATTGTCAATGCCGTCACCCCCACAACGGATGCGTGGGCGCGCGTCACCGCGCCGCCCTCCAGTAACTCACCGGTAACGCCGACGGGGCTAGCCTCACCGGGCACGGGCTTTCGAGATTGGACGGCCATGAGTCACTTCGCCCTCTGCGTGGGCATCAACCGGTTCGAGAACCTGCCGATGAGCAGCTGGCTGAACGGCGGCGTCAACGACGCCGCCGACGTGAGCGCCCTGCTGAGCAGGGATTTCGCTTTCGCCGACTCGAGCATCACCGTGCTCACCGACCAGGCCGCGACCAAGGACGCCGTTTTGGGCGCGCTGACCGAGGCCCTCGACCGGGCGAACCTGCCGGGGGAACACCTCGGCCACATCGTGTTCACCATGTCGAGTCACGGCACCCAGGTGCCCGACACGAGCGGCGATGAGGCCGACCAGGTCGACGAAGCTTTTGCCACCTACGACCTGCGGCAGAACGGTGCCGCCTGGGACGCGAGTTCCCTGATCCTCGACGACGAGTTGCACCAGCTGTTCACCCGGTTGCCGAAGGGAGTGCTGCTCGATGTGATCCTCGACACCTGCCACAGTGGCAGCGGGCTGCGTGCCATGGATCTGGTGCCGACGCTGGACGACCGCCGCCCCCGGTTCGTTCCACCCCCGACGCCACTCGGCCGCGACGGAGCCGAAGCCGAAGGCGCGGATACCCGAACGCTGCGCGACCTGGTGCGCACCTCGAAGGCGGCGGCCAAGCCGGTTCTGTTCGCCGCCTGCCGGGCCGACCAGACCGCGGCCGATGCGAACTTCGACGGCCGGTATAGCGGGGCGTTCACGCATTTCCTGCTCGATGCTCTGCAGCCCGGCGTCGCTCCGAGTCGCGCCGCGGTCATCAAGCAGGTCAATGTGAAGTTACGCGGGCGCAAGTTCGCCCAGCGGGCGCAACTGGAGGCATCCGCTCCCGGAAAAGCGACCGCGTGGGGCACCGCCTTCTAGTCACCGGGTGAACCGGTCAGGGGTGAAATGTGGGCCGCCGATGCGCTGATACTTCGGGCGGCGCAGCGGCAATCCGTCGGGTCGCGCCCGGCAGCACAGGTACGGGGGGTGGGGCAGCACGCGGGGCGACGGGCGGGGCAGCCGGGGGTGCGGCATCCACCGGGTGAGGCGCCTGGATTGCGGCGTCGAGCTTGGCCTGCTGACGTTCCGGGTCGAGAATCGGTTTGAGGGCGGCGAAGCTGAGGCGCCCGCCCTCGTCGAAGCGCAGCTGCCCGCCGCCGCGAATGAACACCGGTGCCCGGGTGGTCAGACCGAAGCGGCGCGCTTCGGCGGTGCTCAACTGAAACCCCTGCGTGAAGGTGGAGCCGATCTCCGAGACCACGAACCCGTCGGGGCCGACCCGCAGGGTGGGGCGCACCCGTTCGACCACGATCGGCCGGGTCGGATCGATTTTCGCCGCCGCGAGCAGGGTGGGGTTCTCCCAGAGGAATCGCACGATTTCCTCCGGATCCGAACCCAGGGCGGCGAGTCGCACCGGATACCGCAGACCGGTGAAGGTCGACACGCCGTAAAGGTCGGTGGGTGTTGGCAGCACGATTCCGGCCTCGGCGAAGGCCGTCACTACGACGCCGCGGTAGTCGAGGTCGTCATCGGGCACGACCGTCCGGTCGGCGGCGAGGATGCCGCGCAGCAGGTCTTCCCAGGTCACATCCACCGGCGGCATGTAACCGAGGCTGCGAATGAGCATGCTCAACACCTGCCGGCCGACGGATGCCCCGGCTCGGGCCACCTGGAACAGGCTCGAGCGGCCACCGGGCGCGTCGAGACGCGTGATCCACAGCCGGGCGACCACGCGCAGGAGCACCTGCACGATTGCCCCGCCGCGCAGGTGCGGGTCACTGAGCGTGCGCCAGTTCGGGTGCGGGTCCTCGGCCAGTGACGGCCGGGCCGAGCCACGGGTGAACATCCCGTCACCCAAGCGGAACAGGTCGCTGCGCAGCAGATTTTCGTCGAGGGTGTCGAGGTCGAGGCTGGCCTCGCCGTTCTGGGTCAGCAATTGTTCGACCAGGGTCTGCGTGGAGAACACCGACAGCAGTGCCACGAGATCGGCGATGGCTTCGTGCAGGGCGAGCTGGTCGGTTTCTGCATGAGAATCGGCCCACTTCGGCCGGTAGCCGTCGACGATGGCGTGGGTGACTTCGTGCGCCACGAGGTCCCGAAACAGGGCGAGCGGCACGGCTTTCTGCGCGCGGCCGTCGCGCTTGTGCCCGAAGCGAATCAGGCCGTCATCGCGATAGTAGCCAGACTCCCGGTAAGAGACCCGATCGTAAGCGCTGATGGTGAGCCGGCCGCCGCCGACCCAGCCCATGCGCCGCCCCAGCGTCGACTCGAACAACGCCAAAGTGGATGCCGCCACCGCGTACACCTGCTGCGCCAGAAAGCGGCTGTCCTGTAACAGCGCCGCGAGACTGTCGGGAGGTCTTTCGTCGACGACCATCCAGGGCGGGGTGGGGGAGCCCAGTTCGAGGCTGAAGGGTTTCTCGCCGGGGCGGCGCACGATCACGTCGAACCGGGCACTGCGCGGACCCGGACCGATGCGTTCGACCGGGACCCGCAGGGTTGTCGTGAGCGGACCGTCGGGGCCCCGGGTGAAGGGCCCCTCGGCGAGCACGGTCAGGCCCACCTGCTGGCCGCTGTGCGCCGGATTGCCCGATCCGGGGTCGGTACCCGGCGGCTCCGCGGCAGGCAGCTCAGAACAATTCGGCTCCGCACCATTTGTCTCCGCACCATTGGTCATAGTGGCCCCGCAGCATCCGTTAGTGCCTGCAATATGCAACCGAACACCCGGTCTGTCAAGGCGACGCGGTGCAGCGGGCGTGCAGTAACGCCGCAGTAACGCTTCCGGGCCATAATCACCGTGCCGTCAGTATCGTCGCGCCGGTATCGTCATCGCGGTGATCTGTGCGGCGGCACCCGTGTTCGACCGTGAAAGGAACGACGCTATGAACGAATCGAGCCCCGCCCAGTCGACCAGTTCCACTCACCAGCTGGCCACGAAACGGCAACCATCGTTACCGAAAAGCGAGCTCGAGCAGCTCCGGCCGCACGTGGTCAATCTCATCGGCGGCAAATTCTCATCGAGCGGGGCGTTCGCAACAACGAAGAAAGATGTCGACGCCATTTTCGCCACCCACCTCCCGGCCTTCGCGGCCGAGCAGGGCGGTGTCGTTCCCGTGGTCTTCTACGCCCACGGCGGGCTCGTCGACGAGCAAGCCGGGCTGCGCATCGCCGCTACCCAGGTGGACTGGTGGAAGTCCAACGGCGTGTACCCGATTCACTTTGTCTGGGAGACCAGCCTCGCCGGTGCTATCACGAGCGCCGTCGGTGATTGGGCCCGGGGCCGCCGCGGCTGGCTCGACGAAGCGAAAGACCGAGTGCTCGAATTGGCCGCCCGATTCGGCCAGGGCCAGGCCATCTGGGGGCAGATGAAGCGTTCGGCCGAGGCGGCGTCGGCCGGAGACGGCGGCGCCCGCTACGTGGCCGAGGCGCTGGGCGCGTACTGCATAGCCCACCCCGGCACGATCAGTGTGCACGCGGTCGGGCACAGCGCCGGGTCGATCTTCCACTCCTTCTTTCTTCCGGCCGCCTTGAGAGCGGGGGTGCCGGCCGTCGAGACACTCAGCCTGCTCGCGCCGGCCGTGCGCACCGACGTCTTCGAAAAACAGCTCATGCCTCTCGTTGGCCACGGGGTGGAATCGCTCGCCCTGTTCACCATGACCGAAAAGCTCGAGCGCGACGATACTTGCCTGGGCGCTTACGGAAAATCCCTGCTCTACCTCGTGCGGGCTTCGTTCGAACCCGAGGAATTTTCGCCCATACTCGGCCTCGAGGAGTGCCTGCGGGCCAACCCGGTGCTCACGAAACTGTTCGGTCTGTCGGGCGCGAGCGGGTCGCCCGGTGTCGGTGGTGCCGCAGATATCGTCTGGTCGAAGACGACGACGGGCCCGTTGGCCAGCCGCAGCACGTCGACCAGCCACGGCGGTTTCGACAACGATATTCCCACGATGGACAGCGTCGCCCGCCGGGTCACCGGCAGCTCGCGCATCCAATCGTTCCCGATCACCCGCGACCTCGGCGATCAACTGTGGCCGGCTCCAGGCCCGACCGCGCCCCGGCCGGCCGGCACCCACCACGCCCTCTGCGTGGGCATCAACGCCTACCCGGGCGGCGATGCTCTCTACGGCTGCGTAGCGGATGCCGAGGCCTGGGCCGCGCAGCTTGCCGCCGCCGGCTTTGCGGTGCGCACCCTGCTCGACGCGGAGGCGACCCGGCAGAACATTCTGCTCGGGCTGCTCGATCTGGTCGCGAGCAGCGTCGTGGGTGATGTGCTGGTCTTTCAGTACGCCGGCCATGGCACCTATGTCGACGACCTCGACGGCGACGAAGCCGAGGCCGGCAATGCGGAGAAGAAGTACGACGAAGCGCTCTGCCCGGTCGACTTTCGCGAGGGGAACCTGATCATCGACGACGACCTGGGCGAGATCTTCGACCAGCTGCCCGACGGTGTCAGTCTCACGGCCTTCTTCGATTCTTGCCACTCCGGCGACGGCCAGCGCCGGCTGCAGCTGCAACCGGCCGAGGTTGCCGACCTGAGTGCGGCATCCGCTCCCCATGGGCGTCGGGCGCGGTTCATTATTCCTGATGAGCAGACGAGCAAGAATTATCGGGCCAAACGCGGCACGCCGGCCAGGGCCGGCAAACGTGCATTGGCGCGGGAGGTGCTGTTCAGCGCCTGCAAGCCCACCGAGGTCGCTTACGAGACCGGCGGGCACGGCGACTTCACCGTGGCGGCGAGCTTGCTCGTGGTGCCGAGCGCGAACCGGCTGACCAACGGGGAGTTCCTGGCGAAGGTGCGGGAGGCCTTCTCGAGCCAGCCGCGGCAGAACCCCGACTTTAACGGCCCGCGGGCGGCGAAGTCACGCGTCTTTCTGGCGCCGCTGGGTGGTGCTGGTGCTGCGGCCGAGATGGCTGGCGTGGTTGCCGCGGCAGGAATCCCCGACGCGATCACGGCTCTGCTCGATGCGGCGGCCGCCAGTGGTGGCGGTGCCTCTGGTGGTGGTGCCTCGGGTGCGGCCAGTGGTGTTGGAAGCGGCGGCCCGGTGGCCCCGGCTGGCCCGGGCAGCGGCGCTCTCGCCGGTTCGCGCGAAGCGGATGCCGCAGCGCGCGCCCTCGCCGCCGCCGCGTTTCTGCGCGCTGCCGCCGACTTCATCGACGGGTAGCCGGTCACATGGCCGAGAGGATGGGCACACGGGCGACGCTCTGATTGTCGACATCTTTCGCATCCGGCGCCGTGGCCTGCGAGACTGGGCAGACAGCTCGGCGCCACGGGAACCCGACCGGATCGCCGACACGATGTACGCGCCTCGCGCCTCGGAAGGAACCCATGCTCGATTTTCTGTTCAGCCCGATCCCCGGGATCATTTTCACAATCGTCGTTGTTCTGCTCATCGGCCTGATCTACGCCAAGACGATCTACAAGAATGCCGGGCCCGACGAAGCCCTCATCATCACCGGTAAGAAGAGCCGTAAGACCATCGTTGACGGTGCGACGCTCGAGGAATCCGGGCAGCGGGTCGTGCACGGCCAGGGCGTGTTCATCACCCCGTTCTTTCAGAAGGCGTTCAAGATCAGCCTGCGCAGCCGGGCGATCGAGATCACCGCTGTCGCACAGGACCGCAACGGCATCACGCTTTCTGTCGAGGCCGTCGCTATCGTCAAGGTCGGCGACGACCCCGCCGCGATTCGGGCTGCGGCCCAGCGCTTTCTCGGGCAGGACAAAAACATCGACGGCTTCGCTCAAGAGGTGCTGAGCGGTTCGCTGCGTTCCTCGATCGGCGCGACCGACGTCATGACCGTCATCCAGAAGCGTGACGAGCTCGGCAGTTCGGTGCTCGCCACCGCGCGCGAATCGCTCGCCAATCAGGGCCTCGACGTCGACTCGTTCGAAATCAAGGGCATCACCGACGAGAACGACTACATCCGCGACATCGGTCGTGCCGAGCAGGCCAAGGTGCGTCGTCAGGCCGAGGTAGCCGAGCACGTCGCCAACCGCGAGTCGCAGGAAGCCCTGATCACCGCCGAGCAGGCCATCGCAGAAGCGCAGAACACGCTCGCCCTGCGCAGGGCCGCGCTGCAGCTCGACACCGACAAGGCCTCCGCCGAGGCTGCGGCCTCAAAGCCGCTGGCCGAGGCGAAGGCGCAGCAGGCCATCGTGCAGGAGCAGGAACTCACCGCCCAGCGTCGCGCGAGCCTGCGCAAGGCCGAGCTCGAGTCCGAGGTCAACGCCATCGCCGACGCGGATGCCTATCGCATCCGGGTGACCGCGATCGCCGCCGCCGAGGCATCCGTTGCTAAGGCCACCGCTGATCGCGACAGCCGTGTCGCCAACTCTGAGGCCACCCGCGCCGAGGGTCAGGCCGAAGCCGACGCCATCCTCGCCCGCGGTACCGCCGAAGCCACGGCCACACGCCTCTCTGCCGAGGCCGTCGCGCAGCAGTCCGAGGCGCTCATTCAGTTGCGCCTGGTCGAGATGCTGCCGCAGATCGCCCACGAACTGGCCGCTCCCATGGGTAACATCGACCAGCTCACCGTCATTTCAACGGATGGCGCCAGCCAACTCTCCAAGAACGTCGCGTCGGGCTTCAGCGAGGTCGATGCCGTACTCGGTTCCACCATGGGCATCGGCATCAAGGACCTGCTCGGCGGGCTGCTCGGCGGCACCGCCGGGGCCGCGCTGCGAAGCTCGGGGCCGGCCCGCGCCGGCGCATCCGCTTCGCCGGCTGCTGGTGCCGCGCCGCGTTCGACCGTGACGGATGCTGCGGTTTCGGCGCCGGCATCGATCGCGGACGCCGGGTCAACGGTTTCTGCGGTTACACCCACATCAGTGTCATCATCGACCGCGACGGCTGCTGCCGCGGCGCGAGCGGCAGCCGGGGCATCCGTTGCTGATTCGATCGATGGCGTCGACTTCGACGCTGTCGCCAACGAAGCCGAATCCGCGATCGCCCGTGCCGCTGCGGACCGGTTGCCCAGGATGGCGGGGGACCGCCTGCTTCCGTAACGAGGTGGCCCGCGGCCTGGTCAGTGGCCAGGCCGCGGCGGTCATGTTCGCGGGGCTCACAGCAGCCGGGACCGCCGGGGTCGGCGTCACGGCCTTCAGCCACGAGCACCGTCGACTCCCGCGCTGCGACGGAGGTGAATGCTGCGGGAGGGACTACCGCAGGGTACCAACGAGCAGCGCCTCGATCATGCGGGCCTGCACCTCGCTCGTGAAGTAGTGCGGGTCGAGAATTCCTTCGAGTGCCATGATGTTGGTCGCCGACATGATCAGGGGAGCGAGCACATCCACGCGGTGGGCGGCCGGGTCGATGCCGAATCGGTCGGCGCGTTCCAGGATGACCGCGCCGAGAGCGAGCCGCACGCTCTGCCGGCTCTGGCGATAGAGGTCAGCGGCCTGGGGATCACGCGCGGCGTGCACAGCCAGTTCCATGAGCAGCAGGTGCCAGGGGCCGTCGTCGACCAGCGTCTCGGCCAGACGACGGGCGATGCGGGCGAGGGCCGCGTCGTCGAGTTGAACTTCGTCGCCGAGAATGGTCGCGAACCGCCCGCCAAGCAGGGTGGCCAGCCGTTCGTTCAGGATCGATCCGAACAGGGCTTGTTTCGACCCGAAATTGGAGTAGACCGCTCCCTTGGTATATCCGGCCCGCGTCGCAACGTCGTCGAGTTTGGTGCCGAGGTAGCCCGATTCGAAAAATTGCTCGGTGGCCGCTCGCAGAATGTCGGCCCGCACGTCGGTGCGCAGCGGCCGCTTGCGTGGCAGGGGAGCGCTGGCGGGTGGTGCGGGCGTCTCGACCATGAGTTTTCTCCGAATTGCAATTGACAACTGAATACTTTGGGTATTGGATACTCTCGGTACTGAAATACTAAGGCGGCCTCGCGCCCCGCACAACCCGACGCTGGATGGAAACCCGCATGACCCTCGACCTCGAACCTGGCGACTTCGCCATCCGAACGCGCGATTTCAGCATCAGGAATCGCCGCCGGACCGTGATCGACGCCGTCACCCTCGACGTTCCGGTCGGCGCTCTCTTCGTGGTCTCCGGTCGGTTCGCCTCGGGCAAGACCGCCCTCCTGCTCGCTCTGGCCGGCCGCCTGCGCGGGTTCGCCGGAACGGCGACCGTGTTCGGGCATCCGCTTCGCGGTGGCGGCGGGCAGGTGCGGCACCTGTCGGCCCTCGCTGAAACACCGATCGTAAACCGGCTCGACGACGACCTCACGGTCGAACGCCAGATCGCCGCCGCCCTCGTGCTGCGCCAGCCCTGGTACAAACCGCTGGTCAGCCGAAAAACCGTGGCACTCCGCCTCATTCGGGTGAATGCGCTGCTGCGTCAGGTCGACGCGCGCGCCGGTGACATTCTCGACCGAAGTGCAGCCGGCCTGCCACGACTGACCGGCACCGACCGCATCCTCAACCTGCAACCGCTCGATCGCGCCGTGCTCGGCGTAGTCGTGGCTCTCATCGGCCGGCCCCGCCTGCTGATCGTCGACGACGTCGACACCCTGCGAGACACAAATGACCGCACCCGCGCCTGGGCTGCACTGCTCACCCTGCGCACGGCCGGCTGGCACGACCTCACGATCGCGGCGAGCGGACAGGATCCCAGGGAGCTACTGGAGATCCTCGACCGCGTCGACGACGATGTGCAGCCGGCGCCGACGCGCCCGGTCTGCCTGCTCGACCTCGACTGCGCTGAACCAACCCTGACCACTCTCACCCGGAAGGTCTGAATCGTGGCCCGCCCGTTCGCACCCCGCCTGTTCACACCGCGCCTGTTTTCACTGCCGGGCATCGAGCTGTCGAGGTTTCGATCATCCCTCCTGGCCATTGTGGCGCTCGTCATGATCGCCGCCGTTCCCGCCATCTACGGCGGCGTCTACCTCTCGGCGAACTGGAATACGAGCGGCAATGTCGGCAGACTCCACGCCGTCATCGTCAATGACGACCTGGCCGCGAGCATCACCGGCGCCGACGGCACCGAGCAGACCATCACTGCCGGCGCCGACCTCGTCGACTCCCTCGTGGGCAGCGACAGCGCCGGATTCACCTGGAGCAGCGCCACCGACGAAGCGGATGCGCGCCGCTCGCTCGCCGACACCACCAACTTCGCCGTGCTCGTCGTTCCCGCCGACTTCTCGAGCACCCTCGCGTCAACCGCTACCAACCCGGGCGCGGTCACGGCCGGCACCGCAGCATCCGCTTTCGCGCCAGAACAGGCCCGACTGCACGTGTACACCGACGACGCCTCAAACTTCATCGTCGGCCAGGTCACCCAAACGGTCACCGCCGCCATCCGGTCCGAGCTGTCGAGTTCCATCTCTGAGACCTACCTCGACCACGTCTATGTGGGCTTCACCAGCCTGCACGACAACCTCGCGCTGGCCGCTGACGGCGCCGTCACCCTCCGCGACGGCGCCACGAGCGCGAGCGACGGGTCGGAGCAACTCGTCATCGGACTCGGTACCCTTGCCAGCGGCGCCGCCGACCTCGCCAGCGGGGTGTCCCAGGTGGATGCCGGCAGCCATACCCTCGCCACCGGCGCGAGCTCCCTGGCCACCGGTTCGGCGTCGGTGGCGAGCGCCGCCGCGCAGGTCGCCAGTGGTGCGTCACACCTCGCCACGGGAGCGGCCACCCTGGACACGAGCGCGACAACGCTGCCGACGGCGACCGCCCAGCTCAAGGCGGGAACCGACACCGTCGCCGAGAACCTAGCCACGATCGCCGCCCTCACCACGGCGCACCCGGACTGGACCGTGACGCAGCTGAACGCTGCTCTCGCCGCCGGTGGGGGATCGATCACGGCCCTCGCCGACGGCGCCGCCACCGTGGCAGCCGGGGCGGCCGCGCTCGACCAGACTGCAACGCCGCTCGTCACCGGCATCGGCACCCTCGCCGACGGCGCCGGTACCCTGGCTGCCGGAGCTGCGAGCGTCTCGACCGGAGCCCACTCCGTCTCGGCGGGTGCTGCGTCGCTTCAGGCCGGCGCCGCCACGCTCCAGGCCGGGGCCGACAGCACGGCCGCCGGCGCGAGCAGCCTGGCTGCCGGCGCCACCACGGCCAGCACC